>NZ_CALRZC010000022.1:0-60044 GCF_943372545.1 Variovorax sp. YR752
TGAAGGAGACCGGCATGAACGAGGCAGCGACGCTGTTTCCCACCGCACCGCACTGGGAGGGCGAGGGCACGCACCGCATCCCCTTCGCGGCCTACACCAGCGACGAGCTGCACCGGTGCGAGCTCGAGCGCTTCTTCTACAAGGGCCACTGGTGTTACGTCGGCCTGGAGGCCGAGATCCCGAAGCCGGGCGACTTCAAGCGCACGGTGGTCGGCGAACGTTCGGTGATCATGGTGCGCGACGCCGACGGCACGATCAACGTGATCGAGAACGTCTGCGCGCACCGCGGCATGCGCTTCTGCCGCGAGCGCCACGGCAACCGCCGCGACTTCGTCTGCCCCTACCACCAGTGGAGCTACACGCTGCAGGGTGACCTTCAGGGCGTACCGCTGCGCCGCGGCGTCAAGCAGGACGGGCAGGTGCTCGGCGGCATGCCGGCGGACTTCAAGACCAGCGAGCACGGCCTCACGAAGCTGAAGGTGGCCGCACGCGGCGGCGTGGTCTTCGCTTCCTTCGACGCCGGGGTGGAGTCGTTCGAGGACGACCTCGGCCCGACCATCCTCGGCTACTTCGACCGCCTGTTCAACGGCCGCACGCTGAAGATCCTCGGCTACAACCGCCAGCGCATCCCGGGCAACTGGAAGCTGATGCAGGAGAACATCAAGGACCCCTACCACCCAGGCCTGCTGCACACCTGGTTCGTCACCTTCGGGCTCTGGCGTGCCGACAACAAGTCACAGCTGCGCATGGACGCCAGGCACCGGCATGCCGCGATGATCTCCACCCGCGGCAGCAGCGGCCAGGCCGGCGCGGTAACGCAGGTGTCGAGCTTCAAGCAGGGCATGCAGCTGCACGACCCGAGCTTCCTCGACATCGTGCCCGAGCCCTGGTGGGGCGGGCCGACGGCGGTGATGACGACGCTCTTCCCGAGCGTGATCCTGCAGCAGCAGGTCAACAGCGTGTCGACGCGGCACATCCAGCCGAACGGCCACGGCAGCTTCGACTTCGTCTGGACGCACTTCGGCTTCGACGACGACAGCGAGGAGATGACGCAGCGCCGCCTGCGCCAGGCCAACCTGTTCGGCCCGGCCGGCTTCGTCTCGGCCGACGACGGCGAGGTGATCGAGTTCTCGCAGCAGGCCTTCGAGAGCAAGCCCTTCCACCGCGCGCTGGCCGAACTCGGCGGCCACGAGGTGGAGGACACCGAGCACATGGTGACCGAGACGCTGATCCGCGGCATGTACCGCTACTGGCGCGACGTGATGGAGGCCTGAGCGATGAGCACGACCATCACCCTCGAGGACTGGCTGGCACTGACCCAGCTCCATGCCGACTACGCCAGCGCGGTCGACTCGGGCAACTGGGACCTCTGGCCCGAGTTCTTCACCGACGACTGCGTCTACCGGCTGCAGCCGCGCGAGAACCACGAGCGCGGCTTCCCGCTGGCGACGCTGGCCTTCAGCAGCAAGGGCATGCTGAAGGACCGCGTCTACGGCATCCGCGAGACGCTGTTCCACGACCCCTACTACCAGCGCCACGTGATCGGCCCGCCGCGGATCCGCCACGCCGAGCCGGGGCGCATCGAGTGCGAGTCGAACTACGCGGTGTTCCGCACCAAGCTGTCGGAACCGTCGACGGTGTTCAACGTCGGCCGCTACCTCGACGTGATCGTGCACACGCCGGCCGGGCTGAAGTTCGCCCGCCGCGAGTGCATCTACGACAGCGAGATGATCCCCAACTCCATCATCTACCCGATCTGACCATGAGCGACACGAACTGGATCGACGCCCTCTCGGCCGACGAACTGCCCGCCGACGACGTGATCGGCGTGGTCGTTGCGGGGCAGGACATCGCCCTCTACACCGTCGGCGACGCGGTCTACGCCACCGACAACCTGTGCACCCATGGCCATGCGCGGCTGTGCGACGGCTTCCTCGACGGCCATGAGATCGAATGCCCGCTGCACCAGGGCAAGTTCGACGTGCGCGACGGCCGGCCCACCTGCGCACCGGTCGCCGAGGCGTTGCGCAGCTATCCGGTGAAAGTGGAGGGGCGCCGCGTGTTGCTGCGTCTGGGCTGAGCCCCGCACCCTTTTGTCCGCTACGCCCTCGCGGACCTCACCCACACTGCCCCACGTACCCGCAGGCGGTGCAGAAGTCGCAGCCGTCCTTGTGGATCACCGTCGGGTTGCCGCACTCGGGGCAGACCGAACCCGCCTGCAGTGCCGGCGTGATGGCGGCGCTGCCGCCCTTGGGCGACTCGAGTACGCCCATGTCGCGCAGCGGGAAGCCCTGCTCGTCGAGCACGCCAAGCATCGCGTAGCGGTGGATGATCAGCCGCGCCAGATAGGCCACCGTCGACGGCCAGGTCTGCTGGCGGCGTTCGCCGTGCGGCAGCCCCGGCACGAAGGCCATGAAGTGGCCCAGCGGCTCGGCGTAGTTGAGCAGCTTGCGCAGCTTCATGCCGATCCAGGCCGGGTCGATAACGCGCATGTCGAGTGACAGCAACCGCGCCAGGCCATCGAGCGCGCGCGGGTAGTTGCCGCTGAAACCGACCGCGCACGGGCGCGTCACGGTGCCGCCGTCGGGGCCGGGCAGCGTCACTTCCTTGAGCGTCAGCGTGAAGCGTTCGCCGGTGGCCGGGTTGTCGACATCGACCGCCCAGGCCAGCGTGCCCGACGGGCCGGTGTGCGGCTCGTCGCGGCTGAACATCGCGTCGATCACCGGCGTGGCAACCTTCTGGCCAAGCCGCGGCAGCGCCTTCAGCTGCTCGCAGCGCCAGCGCACCACCGCCGCAGTGGCCGCCACGACACCGGGGAACAGCCGCTTCTCGCCGTGCGGCGGGAAAGGCATCTCGAAGGAACGCTCCTCGGCCACGGTGGTCAGCGCATCGAGCTTGAGTTGCAGCCAGGCCGGGTCGTTGGCGCGCAGGTCCATCGACAAGGTCTTGGCCATCGCGCCCAGGCCGCGCGGCTGTTCCGCACCGTTGACCCAGACCTCGAACGGTTGCGGCGAGCCGCCGCCCTCCGGCGCCAGTTCCCCGACGAACAGCGCGAAGCTGCCGAACGGGTGGTTGATCATGAAGGTCCAGGCCGGGTTGCCGCCGGGCAATTCCGGCCGGCCCGGCCAGCGCAGCGACGACAGCACCGGCGCCGGCAGGCGGTCGAGCGCGAGGCGGCGGTTCTTGTCCTCGATCTGCAGCGGCGCGGCGGCCGTCGGCGTCACGCTCAGCACCGAGCCGAGCACCGCGTTCGGCCGGTAGGTCGCCAGCCCCTTCAGCCCCGACTGCCATGCCTCGAGGTAGAGGTGCTGGAAATCCTCGTACGGATAGTCGGCCGGCACGTTGACGGTCTTGCTGATCGCGGTGTCGATGCACGGCGCGACCGCAGCGACCATCGCCTCGTGCGCCTTCGCGCTCATCTCCAGCGCGGTGACGAAGGCGTTGGTCAGCGGCGCACGCTCGCCCTTCAGGTGGCGGTACATGCGCCAGGCGTGGTCCTCGACGGCGTACTCCTTGAAGCCACCGTCGGGCATGCGCTTCTTGCGCGTGTAGGTCCAGCTGAACGCCGGCTCGATGCCGTTGCTGGCGTTGTCGGCAAAGGCCAGGCTGATGGTGCCAGTCGGCGCGATCGACAGCAGGTGCGAATTGCGCAGGCCGTTGGCACGGATGCGGTCCTTCAGCGCCTGCGGCAGGCGCGAGGCGAAGGTGCTGCCGCTGAGGTACAGGTCGGCGTTGAACAGCGGGAAGGCGCCGCGCTCGCGCGCCAGATCGCTGGAGGCCTCGTAGGCCGCATCGCGCATCGCCTCGCTGATGCGGCGTGCCATCGCGCGCGCCTCCTGCGTGTCGTAGCGCAGGTTCAGCATCACCAGCGCGTCGCCCAGGCCGGTGAAGCCCAGGCCGATGCGGCGCTTGTTGCGCGCTTCCTGCTGCTGCTGCGGCAGCGGCCAGACCGTCACGTCGAGCACGTTGTCGAGCATGCGCGTAGCCACCTTGGCGACCTTCGCGAACGCGGCCTCGTCGAACGAGGCGTTCGGCTCGAAGGGGTCGCGCACGAAGCGTGTCAGGTCGATCGAGCCGAGGCAGCAGCAGCCGTAGGGCGGCAGCGGTTGCTCGGCACAGGGGTTGGTACTCGCGATCGTCTCGCAGTACGACAGGTTGTTGTCGCGGTTGATGTGGTCGAGGAACAGCACGCCGGGTTCGGCGTGGTCGTAGGTCGACCGCATGATCTGTTCCCACAGGTCGCGCGCGCGCAGCTTGCGGTACACCCAGCTGCCATGCGCGCCCTGGCTGGCGGCTTCCTTCTGGTAGGCACCGGCAGCCTTCTGCGCCGTGCCGGGCTCGGCGCGGTGCACCAGCTCGAAGTCGGCATCGGCCTGCACCGCCTCCATGAAGGCATCGGTCACGCCCACCGAGATGTTGAAGTTCTTCAGGTCGCCGCCGTCCTTGGCGTGGATGAACTCCTCGATGTCCGGGTGGTCGCAGCGCAGCACGCCCATTTGCGCGCCACGGCGTGCGCCGGCGCTCTCCACCGTCTCGCAGCTGCGGTCGAACACGCGCATGTAGCTGACCGGGCCGGAGGCGCTGCTCTGCGTGCTGCCCACCCAGGCGCCGCGCGGGCGAATGCGCGAGAAGTCGTAACCCACGCCACCGCCACGGCGCATGGTCTCGGCAGCTTCGGTCAGCGCGGTGTAGATGCCGGGGTGGCCTTCGTCGTCCTGGGCGATCGAGTCGCCGACCGGCTGCACGAAGCAGTTGATCAGCGTGGCCGATAGGTCGGTGCCGGCCGCCGACTGGATGCGCCCGGCCGGCACGAAGCCGGCATCGAGCGCGGCGGCGAAACGCTCTTCCCACTGCTTGCGCTGCTCGGCCGGCTCGGCCTGCGCCAGCGCACGCGCCACGCGGGCATGCACGGCGGCGACGGAACGCTCGTCGCCCTTGGCGTACTTCTCGATCAGCACCTCCTCGCTGATCGGCTGGGCCGGCAGGTTGTGCGGCGTGTGCGTCGGGTCGGCGGGCTTGCGGGTCTCTTGCATGTTGTGTGTCTCCGGGTGCGAGGGCGCACGGTAGCGGGGTCGATTCCGCGTGCGTTTGACCTGGATGAAAAGACAGGGTGCATGGTGCCCGATGCGTCATCCCTTGACCCTGGGCAAAGCCCCACTGGCGGAAGGCACATCGGGTGAAACCCGCATTTGGTTGCCATACCAACTAGTTGACTTACCAACTATTTCGGCCGACCATTGCGGCAGATCAACACGCGCCCGGGCCTTTCTGCGGCGCACCCACCCGGAGACACCCCATGAACCTGTGCACCCGCCGCCGCGCGGTCGCTTCGAGCGCCGCCCTCATCGCCTCGTTCGCTGCCTTCGGCGCCGCGGCGCAGACGGTCAAGGTCGGCATCGTCGGCCCGTTCTCGGGCCCCTTCGCCCACTACGGCACGCTGTTCAAGAACGGCGCCGAGGCCTACATCGCCTCGCAGGGCGGCAAGCTGGCCGGCAAGGACGTCGAGCTGATCTACCGCGACACCGGCGGCCCCAACCCGGGCCAGACCAAGACGCTGGCGCAGGAGCTGATCGTCAAGGACAAGGTCGACTACCTCGGCGGCTTCGTCTTCACGCCGAACGCCTTCGCGGTGGCGCCGCTGATCCAGCAGAGCCAGACGCCGACGGTGATCTTCAACGCCGCCACCTCGGCGATCACCGACAAGAGCGAGTTCTTCATCCGCACCAGCTACACGCTGTGGCAGGTGACGGTGCCGCTGGCGCAGTGGGCAGCGAAGAACAACATCAAGAAGGTCGTCACCGCGGTGACCGACTACGGCCCCGGCATCGACGCCGAGACGGCCTGGAAGAGCGAATTCACCAAGCAGGGCGGCACGGTGGTCGAGTCGATCCGCATGCCGATCGCGACCACCGACTTCGCGCCCTTCGTGCAGCGCATCAAGGCCAGCGGCGCGCAGGCGGTCTACACCTTCCTGCCCGGCGGCCCGCCCAACCTCGGCTTCGTCAAGGCCTACAACGAGAACGGCCTGGCCAAGGCCGGTATCCAGTTCCTCGGCACCGCCGAGACCGACGAGTTCGACCTGCAGAAGTTCGGCGATTCGGCGCTCGGCCTGACCACCGCCTTCCACTATTCGGCGGCGCACGAGTCGCCGGCCAACAAGGCCTTCGTCGACGCGCTGAAGAAGAAGGATCCGAACGCGATCGCCAACTACGCGTCGGTCGGCGCCTGGGACGGCATGCACGTGATCCACAAGATGATCGAGGCCACCGGTGGCCAGAAGGACGGCCTGAAGGCGATCGCCGCGGCGCGCACATTGCAATGGGAGAGCCCGCGCGGCCCGGTGCGCATCGACCCGAAGACGCGCCACATCGTGCAGAACGTCTACCTGCGCAAGGTCGAGAAGGCCGGCTCGCTGCTGGTCAACAAGGAGGTCCAGAGCTTCGGCCCGCAGGTCGACTTCGGCCTGGACAAGTAAGCCGGCGACCCGTCGAGAAACTAGGCGCTGCGATGCAACTGCTGGCCAATGTGCTGATCGACGGCCTGGCCTACGGCATGGTGCTGTTCATCATCGCCGTGGGCCTGTCGGTCACGCTGGGGCTGATGCGCTTCGTGAATCTCGCGCACGGCGCCTTCGCGATGATCGGCGGCTACGCGGCCGCGCTGCTCACCCGCGAGGCGCAGTGGAGCTTCTGGATCGCGGTGCCGGTGGCGCTGCTGCTCGTCGCCGCGCTCGGCGCGCTGCTCGAGGCCCTGGTGCTGCGCCACCTCTACCGGCGCAGCGAGCTCGAGCAGGTGCTGTTCACCATCGGGCTGAGCTTCTTCCTGATCGCCTTGACCAACGCGCTGGCAGGCCCGCAGGTGCAGTTGATCGTGCTGCCGCCGCTGATCGCGCAGTCGGTCGACCTGGGCTTTCGCACGCTGCCGGCGCAACGGTTGCTGGTCATCGGCACCGGCCTGGTCGTCGCCGCTGTGGCTGCCTGGACGGTGACGCGCACGCGCTTCGGCGTCTGGCTGCGCGCGGCGGTCGACCATCCGGACACGGCGGCGACATTGGGCATTCCGATCCGAACCGTGCAGTGCGCCAGCTTCGCGGCCGGGGCGGCGCTGGCCGGCCTGGGCGGCGTGCTCGGCGCCGAGCTGATGCCGCTCGAGCCCTACTACGCGCTGAAGTACCTCGTGCTCGTGCTGGTTGTGGTTGCGGTCGGCGGCATGGGCAGCCTGCCGGGCTCGCTGCTCGCCGCGGTGGCGCTGGGCATCGTCGAGACAGCAAGCAAGTACCTCGCGTCCGACTGGGGCAGCCTGTTCTTCTTCCTCGCCATGGCCGTGCTGCTGGCCTGGCGGCCGAATGGGCTGTTGAAGCGATGAGTGCCATCGACTCTCAAGCAGCGCGCGTGGCACTACCCTGGCGCGAGCCGCTGATCGTGCTCGCCCTCGGCCTGGTCGCCTGGTGGGCGCTGCCCGACCAGCTCGGCCTGCTGACGCGCATCGCCATCACCGCGCTGTTCGTGCTGTCGCTCGACCTGGTCGTCGGCATCGCCGGCCTGGCGACGCTCGGCCATGCCGCGCTGTTCGGCGCCGGCGCCTACGCGGCCGGCATCTTCGCGCTGCACACGCACCCCGACCCGCTGCTCGGCCTGGCCGTCGGCATCGGTGCGGGCGCCTTGCTCGCGCTGGCCTCAGGCGCCTTCCTGCTGCGCTACCACGGCTTCACTTTCCTGATGCTCACCGTGGCCGTGGCGCAGATCGCCGCCAGCCTGGCGCAGAAGGCGCGCGACTGGACCGGCGGCGACGACGGCCTGACCGGCTTCAGCATGGCCCCGATCTTCGGCCGCTTCGCCTTCGACCTCGAAGGCCGCACCGCCGCGCTGTACGCGCTGGTCGCATTGGCGCTGGGCCTGTACGTCGCACGCCGCGTGGTCGATTCGCCCTTCGGCCTGGCCGTGCGCGGCATCCACGAGAACCGCGCCCGCATGGCGGCGCTGGGCACGCCGGTGATCCCCCGGCTGCTGGCGATGTACACGCTGGCCGGTGCCATGGCTGGCGCAGCGGGTGCACTGTCGGCACAGACCAACGCGATCGTCGGGCTGGACAGCCTGTCCTTCGCCGTCTCGGCCGAGGCGCTGGTGATGCTGATCCTCGGCGGCGCCGGGCGGCTGCGCGGCGCGCTGATCGGTGCCGTGGTGTTCACGCTGCTGCATCACACGGCGGCGTCGATCAACCCGTACCACTGGCTGTTCGTCATCGGCGCCGCGCTGATGGCGGTGGTGCTGGTGCCGCCGCAGAAGGCCTGGGGCTGGCTGCGTGCGCGGCTGGGGGCACGTGCATGAGCAGGCTGTTGCTGGAGACGCGCGAACTGGACAAGCGCTACGGTGGCCTGCACGTCACCCGCCAGGTCTCGCTGCAACTGCACGCCGGCGATCGCCTCGCGCTGATCGGCCCGAACGGCGCCGGCAAGACCACGCTCGTGAACCAGCTCAGCGGCACGGTGGCGCCGAGCTCGGGCAGCGTGTGGCTGAACGGCGAGGACGTGACGCGCCGCTCGCAGGCGCAGCGTGTGCGCGCGGGCCTGGCACGCACCTTCCAGATCACCACCCTGGCCCCGCACCTGCCGGTCCAGCGGCAGGTCGAACTGGCGCTGTTCGAGCGCGAGGGTCTGACCGGCCGCTTCTGGCGCTCGATCGATGGCTACCCGGCGCTGGCTGCCGAAGCGCAGGCGCTGCTGCGCGATCTGGGCCTCGGCGAACACGCCGGCTGGCCGACCGAGCGCCTGGCCTATGGCGAGCAGCGGCTTGTCGAAATGGCGCTGGCCCTCGCGCTGCGCCCCAAGGTGCTGCTGCTCGACGAACCGATGGCCGGCGTGCCGCAGGGCGAGGGCGCCCGCCTGCTTGCCGCACTCGATGCGCTGCCGAGCGAGCTTGCCGTGCTGATCATCGAACACGACATGGACCTCGTGTTCCGCTTCGCGAAGCGCATCGTCGTGCTCGCCGAAGGCGCGGTGATCGCCGACGGCACGCCCGAGGCGATCCGCAACGACCCGCGCGTGCGCACTGCCTACCTGGGGCATTGAGATGGCGGCCGCCCTGCTTGAACTCCACGACGTGGTCGCCGGCTACGGCCCGATCACCGTGCTCAACGGCCTGAGCCTCACGGTCGCGCCGCAGGAGAAGCTGGCGCTGATCGGCCGCAACGGCGTGGGCAAGACGACCACGCTGTCGGCGATCATGGGCCTGGCGCAACTGACGCGCGGCCGCATCGTCTTCGACGGCGAGGATCTCGCCGGCCTTGCACCGCACCAGCGCGCCGCCCGCGGCCTCGGCCTGGTGCCGCAGACGCGCGACATCTTTCCCTCGCTCACCGTCGAGGAGAACCTGATCGCCGGCCTCAAGCGGCGGCCGAAGAGCGCGCTCGACGAGGCCTACGCACTCTTCCCGCGCCTGGCCGAACGGCGCCGCAACGGCGGCCACCAGCTCAGCGGCGGCGAGCAGCAGATGCTGTCGGTGGCGCGTGCGCTGCTGGGCCAACCGCGCCTGCTGTTGCTCGACGAACCGCTCGAGGGCCTGGCGCCGCTGATCCGCCAGGAACTGCTCGCCGCCTTCACGCGTTTGAGCCACGACAGCGGCATCACGGTGGTGATCGTCGAGCAGCAGGTACGCGAAGCCCTGGGCTACGCCGATCGCGCGCTCGTGCTCGAGCGCGGCGCCGTGGTCCACGAAGCCCGCGCCGCCCAGCTCCGTGAAGACACCGCCACGCTCGAACGCCTGGTCGGCATGGCCGCGCATTGAAGCGCGCACTGAAAGGAAGAACGATGAACGAGACCGCGAACCTCCCCGAGCTGGACATCGACCCGTACTCGGCCGAGAACCTGATCGACCCCTACCCGATGCACCAGCGCATGCGCGAGGCCGGGCCGGTGGTCAAGCTGACGCCCTACCCCAGCCTGGTGGCCTGCGCGCGCCACGAGCAGGTGCACGCGGTGTTCAACGACCACGCCACCTTCATCTCCGGCGCCGGCGTCGGCCTGTCGAACTTCAACCTCGAGACGCCGTTCCGCCCGAAGAGCCTGATCCTCGAGGCCGACCCACCGCTGCACACGCAGACGCGCGCCGTGCTCTCGCGCATCCTCAGCCCGAAGGCGGTGATGCAGATCCGCGCGACCTTCACCGCGGTGGCCGAGCAGATGGTCGAGCGCTGCTTGGAGAAGGGCTCCATCTGCGGCATCCACGACCTGGCGCAGATCTACCCGCTGAAGGTCTTCCCCGATGCGGTGGGCGTGGAAGACGAGGGCCGCGAGAACCTGCTGGTCTACGGCGACCTGATCTTCAACTCGATGGGCCCGCGCAACGCGCTGCTGGCCAAGGCGGCCGAACGCATGGGGCCGGTGACGCAATGGATCATGGACCACTGCCAGCGCGAACACCTGCGCCCCGGCGGCTTCGGCGACCAGATCTACCAGGCCGCCGACGCTGGCGAGATCAGCCACGAGCAGGCGCCGCTGCTGGTGCGCAGCTTCCTGTCGGCTGGCGTGGACACCACCATCAACGGCCTGGGCAACGCGCTGTTCGCGCTCGCTCATCACCCCGAGCACTACGCGAAGCTGCATGCCGACGCGTCGCTCGCCCGCCCGGCTTTCGAGGAGGCGCTGCGCTGGGAATCGACCGCGCAGACCTTCTACCGCACGGCAGTGCGCGACTGCGAGATCGCCGGCCTGCCGGTGGCCGAGAACACCAAGGTGCTGTGCATGCTCGCCGCCGCCAACCGCGACCCGCGCAAGTGGCCGGAGCCGGACCGCTACGATATCGAGCGGCGCCCGAGCGGCCACGTAGCCTTCGGTGCCGGCATCCACGGCTGCGTGGGCCAGGCGGTGGCGCGACTCGAGGGCGAAGTGGTGCTGACGGCGATCGCGAAGCGCGTGAAGCGCATCGAGATCGCCGGGCCGCACACGCGCCGCCTGAACAACACGCTGCGTGCGCTCGACACCCTGCCGCTGAACTTCATCGCTGCCTGATTCCTGCAAAGTCCACGACCATGCCCGACATCACCTTCATCCTGGCCGACGGCAGCGAGCGCGGCCTCGAGGCGCCCGAGGGCGTCAGCGTCATGGCCGCGGCCACCGGTGCCGGCGTGCCCGGCATCGTCGCCGAGTGCGGCGGTTCGGCGATGTGCGCCACCTGCCACGTCTATGTCGACGAGGCCTGGGCGGACAAGCTCCCCGCCCCGCTGGCCAACGAGCTCGAGATGCTCGAGTGCACCGCCGCCGAGCGCGGCCCGACCAGCCGGCTCTCGTGCCAGATCAAGCTCACCGCCGCGCTGCAGGGCCTGGTGGTGCGCGTCCCGGAGCGGCAGCAGTAGGCAATGGCCACCTCGCGGCGCCAGGCCACCCCCGAGATCGGCTCCGAGGTCGTCGACCTGGAGCGCTACGTGCCGGCCTTCCTGACCTGGATCGCCAACAAGCTGTCGCGCGGCGCTTCACAGCACTACCTCGCCGTCTTCGACGTCGGCATCGAGACCTGGCGCTGCCTGGTGCTGCTGGCCATCCACGGCTCGATCTCCGCGCAGCAGGTCTCGCGCGTGATCGGCATGGACAAGGCCTCGGTCAGCCGCTGCTTCAAGGGCATGCAGTCGCGCGGCCTGGTCACCATCGGGCTGGACGCCGACGACGGCCGGCTGCGCATCGCCACGCTGACGAAGAAGGGCCGCGATCTGCACGACCGCATCCTCGGCGTGGCGCTGGAGCGCGAGCGCGCCTTCCTCTCGGTGCTGAAGCCAGCCGAGGTCGAAACCTTAATCGGCCTGCTGCAGCGGCTGCACGAGAACCTGCCGGAGGTCGAAGTGGCCACTGCGCGCTACGTCGCGCAGCGCTTCCCGAAGGCGGCGGCGAAGCGGCGTGCGCGCAGCGCGGGCGACGAGGAGAACAACGATGAGTGAGAACAGCACCCCGATCGTGATCGTCGGTGGCGGCCATGCCGGCGTGCAGCTGTGCAACGCGCTCGCCGCAGCCGGGCTGGGCCCGAGCACGCACCTGGTCTGTGACGAAACCGAGCTGCCCTACCAGCGTCCACCGCTGTCCAAGGCCTTCCTGAAGAGCCCGAGCGAGGCGCTGCAGCTGCATCGCGGCGAAGCCTGGTTTGCCGAGGCCGGCATCACGCTGCACAGCGGGGATGCAGCGGTGGCGATCGACCGTGCAGCGAAGACGCTGACGCTGCGCTCCGGCGCGGTGCTGCCCTATGGCTGGCTGGTGCTGGCCACCGGTGCGGCGGCGCGCACGCTGCCTGCGCTGCCGACCACGCTGGCCAATGTGGCGGCGCTGCGCAGTGCCGCCGACGCACTGCGCCTGCGCGGCCTGCTCGAGGCCGCGCAGCGTGTGACGGTGCTGGGCGGCGGATTCATCGGCCTGGAGATTGCGGCCACCGCCGCGATGCTGGGCAAGCGGGTCACCGTGCTGGAAGCCGCGCCGCGGCTGCTGCAGCGCTCGGTCTCGCCGGAACTCGCCGAGCATGTGCTGGCCGCGCATCGCGCCGGCGGCATCGACGTTCGCCTCGGTGTCAAGGTCAGCGACTTCGTCATCGAGGGCGACCGACTGGCGGCGCTGTCGGTGAACGGCCAGCGCGAGCCGGTCGAGCTGCTGGTGATGGGCATCGGTGCGACGCCCGAAACCTCGCTGGCGCAGGCAGCCGGCCTCGACTGCGATCTGCAGGCCGGCGGCGTCGTCGTCGACGCCTCGCTGCGCAGTTCGGACCCCGCCATCCTCGCCATCGGCGACTGCGCCAACTTCCCCGAGCACGGCAGCTCACGCCGCCTGCGGCTGGAGTCGGTGCAGAACGCCAATGACCAGGCGCGCACCGCGCTGGCCACGATCACCGGCGCGCCCGAGCCCTACCGCGCGCTGCCCTGGTTCTGGTCGGAGCAGGGCGGCATGCGCCTGCAGATGGCCGGGCTGATGCCGGCCGACGGCGTGCGCCACCGCCGCCCAGGAGCGACACCGGCGAGTTTTTCGCTGCTGCACTACGTCGGCGAACGGCTGGTCTGCGTCGAGAGCGTCAACGCGCCGATGGACCACATCGCGGCGCGCAAGTTGCTCGAGACCGGAAAGAGCCCGGCGCCGGCCGTGGCCTGCGACCCGGCGGTGCCGCTCAAGTCGCACGCCTGACCGCGCGGCGTGCCTCGATCAGGCCGATTGCAGCACGCGGATCAGCGCGTCGATCACGTCGTGGCCGTCGGGTGAGCGCAGGCGGTGCTGGCGCAGCGAGCGGGCCAGGTCGGCGCGCGACAGCATCTTGTGGTCGGCGCGGATCAGGATGCCGGCGATGGCTCGCTGCACGTCGAGCGAGCGCGCCCGCGGGAACAGGCTGGCGATCGCCTGCAGGCTCTGCGCATCGGCCAAGCGCTGGCGTGCCAGCGTCTCGAGGGCGCGCACCTGCGCGCCGGCGGCGGTCATGCGCCCGATGCCAGTGGTGACGGCACGCACTTCGGCCACGTCGGCCAGCGGGCGGTGGCGCAGGTAGACCTGCGCGATCGCGACGTCCTCGTCCTGCGCGCTGGTCAGCGCATGCACGGTGCGCTCGTGGGCCTCGGGGCTGCCCAGGCAGGCGAGCACGGCCGAGTGCGCCACCGTGTCGGGCCGGCTCGGGCCGAGCGCGAGCAGTTGCGTCGCCAGGCTGCCGTCGCGCTCCTTCTGCGTCGAGCAGACCAGGTCCACCTCGTGCCGGCCCACGCTGCCGCGGGCCATGCGCTGGGCGATCATCTGCACGAACTCGGCCTGCTCCTGCGCGGGCGTCAGCCAGCCGAACTGGCGCGCCAGCGCCATCATGCGCGTCTGCACCGACGCCTGGTCGGCATCGCGCGCGAACTGCAGGTAGCGCGCGCGCGCCTGGCTGTCGCCTTCGATCTCGCGCAGCGCCGAGGCCACCGCGGGCACCAGCCGCTGCGAAGGCGTCAGCGAGGCGGCGTAACGCTCGAGGTGGTCGAAGAACATGCGCACTTCGGTGACGTCGCGCTGCAGCACCTCGTGCATGAAGGCCACCTTCTGGGCATCGGTGGTCCGGTCGTCGACCAGGCGGCACATGTCCTGTCGGAAAGCGGCGTGCGGGTCCGCATCGGTCAGTCCCGGCACGGCGATCATCGACGTCGGCCCGAACAGGCCCAGCAGCGTCTGGCTCGGCCGGCCACTGGCGACCTCGCCCGCCGGCGCAGTCTTGAAGTACCGCTCCATCAAGGGGCCGGCATAGCGCCCGAGCGGCGCCTTCGACGAGAAGCCGTAGAGCACCGGCACATCCTTGAAGATGTGGCGCAGCCGGTCGCGGTTGCTCTGGCCGTAGCGCGCGCTCAGTTGCGCGGCGGTGCGCTCGGCCTCGGCCGGCGTCTGGCCGGCGCGGGTCAGGCTGCGCAGGATCTCGCCGGCAGCCACGTGGCGCGGGTCCGACTTCAAGGTGTTGCACCCGAACAGGTACACCTCCTTGAGCTTCGAGAACAAACCGTTACCCGACGTGCTGCACGACTCGTGCTGCATTTCATGAACGGTGAGGAATTCGCGGTCGTCGTGGCGGTCGGTGTAGAACTCGGTGCCGTCGTCGAAGTGCCCCGAGATGACCAGCACGTCGCAGCTCACGCCGCGCCGGCGCGCCGAGGCCAGCCAGTCCGGCTGCCCGCGCTGCACCAGTTCGACGAACTGGTAGTCGCCCGCCGGCAGGTGGCGCTGGAAGGATTCCCGCTCGTCGGCCGAGTTGATGGTGACGGTGCACACCGTCTTCGGTGCGGCCTGGGCGCCAAGCGACCAGGCCGATCCCAGACAGGCCAGCACCACGGCCGACAGGCGCGGTGCGATGCGGGTGAGGCGGCTTCGATACACCATGGGGTAAGTGTTCCACAAGCGCCGGCGGTGTGGAAAGGGCATGTAACGCCCGGCACTGGCCTGCCGCTTGACCTCGGTCATGTCTGGGGCCGTTCAGGGCGTCTGCAAGCGCAGGATCAGCGCGTCGACCATGTTGCTGCCGGACGCCAAGGAGCGGCGCTGCTCGAGCAGCGTGAGCAGCAGTCGTGTGCGGCCGAGCGACTGCCGATCGGCGCGGATCAGGATGCCGGCGATGGCGTTCTGCACGTCCCACGACGGCGTGCGCGCGAACAGGTCGGTCAGCATGTGCAGCGCTTCTTCGTCGGACAGATAGTGGCGGCCGAGCGACTCGAGCGCACGAACCTGCGCATCGCCGGGCGCCATCGCGGCGATGCCGGCGACGACGCCGCGCAGCTCCGCGTCGTCGCTGATCGGCCGATGGCGCAGGTAGGCCTGCGCGATCACGACGTCCGCTTCGTTGGCACTGAGCAGCGCCTGCAGCGTGCGCGCACGGCCTTCGGCGCTGCCCAGGCAGGCGCGCACGGCCGCATGCGGCACGTCGTCGGCCGCGCTGCCCGGCACCACGCGCCGGTTGAAGGCGCCATCGAGGTCGCCCTGCGCGTTCAGGCTGCAGGCCAGCCCGACTTCCGGCACGCCGATCTCGGGGCGGGCCAGCAGTTCGCCCAGCATCAGCGCGAGTTCCTCCCAGCGCTTGTCTTCCGTCAGCCAGCCCAGGTCGCGTGCGACGTCGATCAGGCGCACGCGAACCGTCGCCTGCTCGGCGCCTCGCGCGTCGTCGAGGAAGCGCTCGCGCGCCGCGGCATCGCCCGCGATGGCCTGCAGCGCCCGCGCCACGGCAGGCTCCTGCCGCGCCGGTGCGTCGAGCGTGGTCGTCAGGCGCTGAATGCGGTCGAGGTAGAGCCGTGCCTCCGCTGCGTGCCGCTGCAGCAGCTGGTGGACGAAGTCGAGCTTCTCGGCCACCGGCCGGCGGTCGTCGGCGAACTGGCACATGTCGCGCCGTGCCTGCAGGTGCGGGTCGGTGTCAGTCATGCCCTGGGCCACGGCCATCGAGAACGGCGCGAAGTAGCCGAGCAGCCGGCCGCTGGGGTGGCCACGTGCGATCTCGCGCTCGCCGCTGCTGCGCAGGTAACGCTCCAGCGTGGACGCCGCGATCGGCCCGAGCGGCGCCGACGACGAGAAGCCGTAGATCACCGGCACGTCCTTGAAGATCTGCCGCATGCGGTCGCGGCTGCTCTCGCCGTGCGCGGCAGCGAGCGACTGCAGCTGGCGCTTGGCTTCCTTCGGCGGGAGGCCCTCGCGCACCAGGCCGCGCACGATCTCCGAGGAGGCGCTGCTCTGCGGCTGCGGGTTCAGCGTGTTGCAGCCGAACAGGTAGACCTCCTTGAGCTGCGAGAACAGCCCCGGGCACGATCCGCTGCAGGAGGCGCGTTCCAGCTCGGAGACGGGCAGGAATTCGCGCACATCGAGCTGGTCGGAGAAGAACTCGTTGCCGCCGTCGTAGTGGCCGGAGATGACCAGCACGTCGCACGACACCGCCTCGCGGCACGACGAGGCCAGCCAGTCAGGCCGGCCGCGCTCGACCAGCTCGACGAAGCGGTACTTCGCCTCGGGCAGGTGCCGGCGGAAGGTCTCCTTCTCGTCGGCGGAGTTGACGGTGATGGTGCAGACCGTCTGCACCGGTGCAGCGGCCAGCGGCGCCGCGGCCCACGATGCCGCGGCGAGAAAGACGAGATGGTGAGGCGGCAGCAGACGACGCATGCAGGCATCGTAGCGACGGCCGCGCGGGCGCCGGGCGATCTGCATCAGCCGGCACCGCGCACGGCGTGAACTACAGCCCGCGCTTGGCGCGCGTGAGCAGCGTGCTGACCTCGTTGGACGCCAGCGCAAACACCGAGCCCGAGCCGATCAGGCGCTCGGCGTCGGCATAGGCGCCCGCGTTGATCTGGCGCGCTGCGGCACCGGCCGCGGCGTGGAATTCGGCGTGCTTCTCCAGCAGCGCAACGAAACCGGGCTGGCCGCTCCAGCGCCGCCCGCCCGCGCCGTGGATCCACTGGCCGAGCGGGCAGCGGTCGTCGCGGCAGATCGTCTCGGCGTCGAGACTGGCCTTGTCGGCAATCGCCTTGCGCAGTTTCACCTTCCATTGGCGGTGTGCATCGATGGCCTTGTCGAAGTCGAAGTCGGCGCCTGGTTCGGCGGCCACGGCGCTCGACTCTGCCAGCGCGGCACCGGCGGGCAGCCGGAAGCGGTCGACCTCGTGGGCCAGCGACTGCGCCTGGTCCTTCATCGCACCGGAGGCTGCGGCGGTCTGCTCCACCAGCGCGGCATTCTGCTGCGTCATGCGGTCCAGGTCCTGCACCGCCGAACCGATCTGCGCAATGCCCAGGCTCTGCTCGCGTGCGCCGTTGGCCACTTCGCCAAGCAACTGATTGACACGCTGCGATGCGGCGACGATCTCGGCCATGGTCTTGCCGGCCTGGCCGACGATGCCGCTGCCGGCCTCGACCTGCTCGACGCTGCGCCCGATGAGCTCCTTGATCTCGCGCGCCGCCGCGGCCGAACGTTGCGCCAGCGTGCGCACCTCGGCGGCGACGACCGCGAAGCCGCGGCCCTGCTCGCCGGCACGCGCTGCCTCCACCGCGGCGTTGAGCGCGAGGATGTTGGTCTGGAAGGCGATGCCGTCGATCGTGCCGATGATGTCGGCGATGCGCGCCGACGAGTCGCGGATGCTGTCCATGGTCTGCACCACCTCCTGCATCACCTGGCCGCCCTGGCCGGCGATCTCGGCGTTCTGGCCGGCCACGCGCGCGGCTTCGGCGGTACTGTCGGCGCTGCTCTTCACCGTCGAGGAGATCTGCTCCATCGACGCCGCCGACTGCTCCAGGTTGGCCGCCGCCTGCTCGGTGCGCGCCGACAGGTCCATCGCGCCGCTGGCGATCTCGCTGCTCGAGTGCACGATCTCGTCGCTCGAGCGGCGCACCCTCAGCACCATGCCGCGCAGCGAGTCCTGCATCAGGCGCAGCTCCAGCATCAGCTGTGCCGCCTCGTCGTTGCCCCAGGGGGACGGCGAGGTGGTCAGGTCACCCTCGGTCATCGCACGCAGGTGGCGGCGCGTCTCCTTCAGGCCGCCATCCATCACGCGGTAGAAGCTCAGGAACAGGTAGCCGGCCAGCAGCAGCGATACGCCGACGATGGCTGCATCCGTCAGCAGCTGGCGCTGCAGGGCATCGCGCAGGTCGCCGATGTAGATGCCCGAGCCGATCACCCAGCCCCAGGGCTCGAAACCCTGCACGTAGGAGATCTTGTCGACCGGCTTGTCGCTGCCTGGCTTGGGCCACTGGTAGGCGACGAAACCCTTGCCGCTCTCGCGCACCTTGGCGACGAAGGCCTTGAACAGGTACTGGCCGTTCGGATCCTTGCTCTCCGACACGTCCTTGCCGTCGAGCTCCGGCTTGATCGGATGCATGACCATGCGCGGGTGCATGTCGTTGATCCAGAAGTACTCGCTGCCCTCGTAGCGCAGTGCGGCCAGGGTGTCACGGGCGAGCTGCTGCGCCTGCTCGCGGCTCATCCTGCCCGCCGCCTCCTGGGCCTGTGCGCGGGCGACGATGCCGTGCGCGATCTCGACGTGCTGGCGCGTCGCATCCTGCCGCGCCTTCAACGACAGGTCCGCCTGGTGCTGGAGCTGCCAGCCGAGCAGGCCGAGCAGCGGGACGACGAAGGCCAGCGAGATGATCGCCGCCTTGGCACTGAAACGCAGCCGGCGGAACAGACGCACCCCGGGGGCCCACAGGCCGTGGTGGGCGAAGAAGCCGGCGTCCGTCGGGGTGCCTCGAACAGGAGCGGTGGTGTGCACGCCGGTGGCTGGAACTGCTGTCATTGGTGACGCACCTATCGTTGGTTGTTACTACCCGACCAGCCGTTCTCGGCATCGTCAGATTGCGTCATCTATTTCGACAGCCGACGCACCAACTTGATGCTTGTCACAAAATGACTGCGGCTCAACCCGGCCGGCCGTCGAAGCGCGGCCGCCCGAACCAGGCGCCATAGCGCAGTGCCCAGCCGCCCACCGCGCCCGACCAGGCCAGCGCGGCGACGATCAGCAACGCGGGCTCGACCGCCGGCCACAGCGCCGCGCCGATGCGCAGCAGCACTGCGAGCTGCAGCACGAGGAACAGCGCCCAGGCGGGACGGTCCGCCGCCAGCGAGCGGCCCGCCTGGCCGCTGGCCACGCGGGTGGTCATCGCCAGCATCGTGCTGCCCAGGAAGCCCATCGTGAAGGCATGCGGGGCGGCCAGGCCCAGCGCCCGCGTGCCCTGGCTCGCCCACAGCAGCGCCTGCGACAGTGCCGAGAGCGCGAAGCACAGGCCCAGCCAGGCGAAGCCGATGTACAGCATGGTGACCATGCGCGTGCGCAGGCCCTGCAGGCGCGCCCAGCGCCAGCACAGCGTGACCACCAGCAGCGCGCCGGAGCCGTCGACGCTCATCTGCAGTGCGCGCCACGCCGCGGACTGCGGCCACCACCACAGATCGGCGAGCGCGAACGGCCACCGCGCGGCGCACAGCCCGATCAGCGTCCAGAGCAGCCACTGTGGCCACCACGCGGCCAGCCTCGGCGAGGCCAAGTCACCGAAGAAGGGCACCAGGCGGTGTGCTGCCGCGACGAAGACCGGTGCAATGAAGCCCCACAGGCCTGCCTGCACGGCAGCGCGGGCGGCGTCCTCGCGGCCGGCCACCAGGCAGGCGGCACTGGCGAGCAGCGCCAGCGCGCCGACGCCGCCGGCGCCCAGGATCACCCGCAGGTGGCTGCGATCGCCTACGGTGCTCGCCCCCAGCAGGCGCGCGAGCCGCCGCAGGATCGCGGTCCAGCCCATGGCCACCACCACCAGGGCGAGTGCGGCGAGCAGCGGCTGCATGTGAACGCCGGCGACGAACAGCCCCCAGCCCGCCACCATCGACGCCACCGCGGGCGCGAGTGAACGCGCATCGACCGGCGGCAGGCGCAGCCACTTCGGCCCCGCGGTGAACACGAAGCCGGTGAAGAACAGCGGCATGAAGCCGAAGGCGAACCACAGGCCGTGCGCCAGCCCGGGCGACACCGCCCAGAACCAGGCGATGCCCAGTGCATGCCGCGACAGCATCCAGGCCAGCCACCACAGGGCGGAGCAGGCCAGCAGGCAGGCCGCCGCGAAGAACCCGAGCCGGTGCGGCGCGGCGAGCAGCCAGCGCGCCTGCCAGCGTTCGCGCGCCATCAGGGCATCGGCATGCCGGGCCGGGCCACGCTACGTCAACCCTAGGCGGCGGCCACCTCGGCGCGGGTCAGCAGCCGCTCCATCAGCTCGCGCACGCTCTTGATCTGGTCCCCGAAAGGCAGCGCGCCGACGCCGCGGAAGAACAGGCCCTTCTTGGTGTCGCCGCGCAGCGCGGCGGCGAGCTGGTTGTCGATGCAGAACTGCCCCCAGCCCTTGAGGCCGTCGCGCAGGCCGCACTGCGCCAGGCAGTCGAAGGCCTTGGTGCAGCGTGTCTTGGCGTGCGCCACCGCCTGCAGCTTGTCCTCGATCTTCAGGTAGGCGCGCAGCCAGGGCGTGGCCACCGCGCGCGCCGGCAGGCCGGCGACGCTGGTGAACTCCACCATGTCCGCATCGGTGGCACCGGCGAGGATGCGCTTGAACTCGTCGCTCGCATCGCCTTCGGTGGTGACGGCGAAGGGCGTGCCGAGCTGCACCGCCGCCGCGCCGAGCGACTGCAGGCGCGAGATGTCCTCGAACGTGCGGATGCCGCCGGCGGCGATCAGCGGGATGTCGCGCTCGATGCCGGCGCTCTTGAGGAACTCGCGCGAGGCCGGAATGACGTTCTCGAAGTCGAAGCGCGGGTTGTTCAGGTCGGCGATCTTGGCCGCGCCGAGGTGGCCGCCGGCCAGCCGCGGGTGCTCGATGACGATCGCGTCGGGCAGGCGCTTCTTGCGCTCCCACTTCTTGACGATCAGCTGCACGCCGCGCGCGTCGGACAGGATGGGCACGAGCAGCGCGTCCGGGTGATCGGCGGCGAGGTCCGGCAGGTCCAGCGGCAGGCCTGCGCCGACCACCACCGCGTCGATGCCGGCCTCGAGCGAGCGCTTGACCGATGACGCGTACTCGGCCACCGCGCGCATCACGTTGATCGCCAGCAGCCCACGGCCCTGCGCGAGCTTGCGCGCGGCGACGATCTCGCGCTCGATGGCCTCGAGGTTGGCCGCGTCGATGACCGCCTTGGTATCGGCATCCATGCCGGGCCGCGAGGCCAGGCCCTGAGTGCGCTCCATCAGGTCGGGGTGGTGGCGGCGCAGGTCGACCGACGAGATCGTGCCCACGCCGCCGAGTGCGGCCACGCTGCCGGCCAGCTGGTGCGCCGACACACCCACGCCCATGCCGCCCTGCACGATGGGCAGCAGCGCACGGCCGCGCAGGCGCAACGCGCCCAAGCCGCTGTGCTCGAAGAGCGGCCGCATGCGCGGGTCGATGGCATCGGCGTCGGTTCTGAGCAGCATGGACAATCCTCCAGCGGGCGACTGTCGTGTGCCGCCGCCGCCGCCGTGTTGACGGGGGTCAAGGCCGGCTCAATCGCCGCTCACGCCGTGCCGAGAAGCGACGACAGTTGCCACAGCGCGAAGCCGGCCAGCACCGCGGCGCTGGCCAGATTGACACGCCGCCGCCAGCGGGCGTCGAAGCGCTCGCGCAGGCGCCCCACCGCGCTGCTCAGCGCCAGCCACCACAGCGCCGAGCCGAGCAGCACGCCCAGCACCATTAGCGCCGGTGAGCCGCTGGCGCGGCCGGCCATCGAGCCGAAGATGGCGATGAAGGAGAAGATCGTCGCCGGATTCGACAGCGTCAGCACGAAGGTGCCGGCGAAGTACTGCAGCGGGCCGCGCGCCGGCGCGGTGCTGGCGGCGCGCTCGGCCACCGGCGCGCGCAGCAGCCCCCAGGCCATCCACAGCAGGAAGCCGCCGCCGAACAGCGCCAGCGGCACCCGCGCCGCCACCAGCGCATCGACCAGCCAGCGCACGCCGTAGGCACCGACCGCGCCGTACACCGCGTCGGCCGCCGCCGCGCCCAGGCCGGTGGCCAGGCCGGCGCGCGGGCCGTGCTCCAGGCTGCGCTGAATGGTCAGCAGTCCGATCGGGCCGACGGGTGCGGCGATCGACAGGCCGATCAGCAGCGAGGCGAGGAAGAGCTCGATCGAGGGCATGGCGCCGACTCTAGGGGATGGCCAGCGGTCGATGCGAATCTTGTGATGGATCAACATGCCGCATGGGGTATGACGAAAAATGCTTCGGCAGGGCGCGCAGTTGTGCCGATGCAAACCACCAGAAGGAGATGGGTATGAGTCTGAAGAAAACCTCGTTGATCGTTGCGGTGCTGGCCGCGTTCGTCGCCCAGGGTGCCTATGCCGCCGACGACAAGAAGAAGGTCGCCAAGGCCGGCGAGTGCGCCGAGGCCGCCGAGATGCCGAAGGCGTCGTCCGAGAAGAGCCGCGCCGATGTGAAGGCCACGGCCAAGGCCGGCAGCAAGGAGTGCGACGCCAGCCCGGCGGCGGCGGCAAAGTCGGAGAAGAGCCGTGCCGAGGTGAAGAAGGAAGTCAAGGAGGCCGTCAAGTCCGGCGAGATGTCCAAGAGCGACGCGATGGAGAAGCAGAAGAAGTAATCCGCTTCTTCCGCGACGGACGCGGCGGCAGGGCGACCTGCCGCCGTTGTCGTTCTGGCGACGACAGGACAGGCGACGCGACAATCGCCGCATGAACGTCTTCGGAATCGCCGGCCATTCCGGCATGGGCAAGACCACGCTGCTCGAGCGCCTGGTGCCGGCACTGACGGCGCGCGGCCTGGCGGTGTCCCTCGTCAAGCACAGCCACAAGGCGATCGAGATCGACCGCCCCGGCAAGGACTCCTGGCGCCTGCGCGAGGCCGGCTGCCAGGAGGTGCTGCTGCTCGGCGACGGCCGCTGGGCGCTGATGCACGAACTGCGCGGTGCCGAAGAGCCGCCACTGCCCTACCTGCTCAGCCGCCTGCAGCACTGCGACCTGGTGTTGATCGAGGGGTTCAAGCAGGGCGACTTCCCGAAGCTCGAGGTCTGGCGCCCGGCGATGGAGCGCGACATGCTGTGGCCCCGCTGGCCGGGCATCGTCGGCATCGCCAGCGATGCGCCTCGCCCGGCCGATGCCGCTGGCGCGCTGCCCTGGCTGGACCTGCACGACACCGCCGCCCTCACCGACTTCGTGCTCGCCCACGCGCAGGCGCGCGTGGACTGATGGCGAACCCGTCAGCGCCAGGCTGCCGAACTCGGCGGACCCTGGCGACCGCTCTCCGGCACGGCGACCAGGTGCACGAGCATGGCGTGGCGCTTGGCGGATTCGTCGCTGAGCGCCGCGTACCTGTTCCACAGCGCGTCGAGCTCGCCGCGCAGCGCATCACGCTCGGGCGCCGTCAGCCACAGGCGGCCCCAGAAGTAGATGAAGTCGTCCGCCGGCGGCGCGCCGCGCGGTTGAAGCTCGGTGGTCACGCCGCCGGGGCCGCGCGCCTCGACGACGAGGTCCAGGTGCGGGGCCTGCTTCGCCAGTGAACGCGCCAGCGCCTGGCGCGCCTGCGGATGCCAGCGCGCATCGACGTCGTCGAACACGCCTTCGTGGCTGGACAGCGGCGCATCGACCAGGCGCACACGCAGGCGGTCGGCCACGCAGCGGTAGCGAGGCACCTTGTGCCGCGTGCTGCGGTCGATGCCGCTGTGGCGGATCAGGCCGACCTCGAGCAGCCGGCCGATCCAGTAGCTCATTGCCGTCTTCTTGACGCCCAGTGCCTGCGCGGCCTCGGCCAGCCCGGCGCTGCGGCCGATGAAGGGCTTGAGGTGAACCCGCTTGGCGGGGTGCCACAGCACCTCGACGGCGGCGCGGTCGGTCACCGTCAACTCGGGCACTGCGGTCCAGTCGGCGGCAGCGGGCGACGTGCGGGCGGATGCGGGCATGGGTGCTGCGGGTCGTTCAGTTCGGGCCATGGTATTTGAACGATGGGCGCCCTAGCCTGCGGCGGCATCGACACACCCTGCACGCTGCTGCCCCGATGAATTCACTTCGCCCTCTCCTGCACCAAGGCCCGCCCTCCACCGACCGCCGCCGCCTGCTGCTCGGCGGCCTCGGGCTCGCCACCACGGCACTGGCCGGCTGCGGTGGTGGTGGCGGCGGCAACGGCGGGCCATCGGTCCCCAGCCCCGGTGGCGGCGGCTCGCCAGGCGCACCCACCGGCCGACTCGTCTACCGCAACAGCGGCGTGGCCGCCGTCTTCGATCTGCGCAGCGGCAGCGAGCTGCAGTTCGACCCCGGCACCGAGCCCTTCGTCGATCCGGGGCTGTCGGTGTCGCGCGCGGGGCTGATCTCCGCGGCCCGCGAAGGCGTGGCAAACCGCAGCTTCGAGATCGCCTTCTTCAGCCTCGCCGGCGGCCTGCAGTCGCTCTACAGCGTCGAGCGCGAACTGTCGTTCCAGACCAGCTGCGCCGTGTTCAACGCCCGCTCCACGCGCATTGCCTTCAGCGTCGACGAGCCCCTCTCGCCGAGCAACGGCGCCCGCGCGGCGCGCACGCTGGTCTTCGACTGGCCCAGTGGCGCCCCGGTGGCGCAGATCGACGGGCTGGAGGCGCCGGTCTGGGCCGGGCCGGCCGACGACCTGCTGCTGCGCGACCCGCAAAGCGGCCGCGTGCGGCTGTTCAGCGCCGCGCTGGTCGACCAGGGCTTCGTGCCGGGCCTGGTGGTGAGCCCGCTGACCGGCGGATGGAGCGCCTCGCCCGACGGCCGCTACGTGCTCACCGAGGACGGCAACCACGTGGTGGTCTTCGACCGCAGCGACGGCGGCACCTGGGTGGCCGCGGAGGACGGCACCAGCAGCACGCACTCGCCCACGCTGTCGCCCGACGGCAGGCACCTCGCCATCCTGGCGCGTGACCTGCTGGGCCCGTCACCGCACGTGATGCCTTTCGAGCGCGGCCTCAAGGTCACGGTCGACAGCGAACGGCATGCGCTGCCGGTGGGGCTGGCCGACTGCGCCGGGCGCATCGGCTGGGCCGCCTGAGCCCGACGCCGCAGGCAGCAGCGTCAGCGCGCCGGGTACAGCCCGTGCACGCGGCCGAACAGCCGCGTCAGGCCGAGCAGCGCACCGATGGCCGGCATCGGCTCGCCCAGGCGAGTGCCGATCTCGTGCACCGCGCCGACGATCGCATCGAGCTCGATCGCGCGGCCGGCCTCCACGTCCTGCAGCATCGAGGTCTTGAAGGCGCCGAGCTTCGCGGTGACCGCGTGGCGCTCTTCCGCTGACTGCGAGATCGCGCAGCCGATGCGCGCACCGATCGCCGCGGCCTCCTGCATTGCCGCCGAGCAGAACTCACGCACCAGCGGGTCGCCGAGGATGCCGTCGATGGTCGCGCCGGTGATCGCGCTGACCGGGTTCATCGTCAGGTTGCCCCACAGCTTGTACCAGGCGTCGTAGCGAACGTTCTCGGCATGTGTCGCGTCGAAGCCGGCGTGGGCGAGCAGGTCCACCACGCGCTGCGCACGCTCGCTGCGGCCGCCGCGCGGCTCGCCGACGATCAGGCCCTGGCCCATCCTGTGCTGCACGAGACCAGGCTCGGGCGCGGAGGTGCTGGCGTGCACCACGCAGCCGAGCACACGCTCGAAGGGAATCGCCGCGGCGATCTCGCCGCCGGGGTCGACGCTGGAAAGGATCACGCCCTCGAAGCCGGGCACGCCGGCACAAAACCACCAGGGCACGCCGTTCATCGCCGGCAGCACGATCGTCTGCGGCCCGAGCAGCGGGGCGATGCTGCGCGCGACGGCGGTCAGCGCCGGACCCTTCACCGCGATGACCACCAGGTCCTGCGCGCCGAGCTCGGCCGCGCTGTCGCTGGCGCGGGCCGGCGCCGTGACGAGGCCGCCTGCCGTGTTCAAACGCCAGCCCTGCCCGCGCAGCGCCGCCAGCGTGGCGCCACGCGCCAGCGCGCTGACCTCTGCCCGCCCCGCCGCCGCGAGCTTCGTGCCGATGAAACCGCCGATGGCCCCGGCGCCGACGATGCAGACCTTCATCGCGTGTCCTTCCGATTCGATGGGCCGGCATTCTGATCCACCGGCCGCCAGCGCATCGCCACGCGCAGCCCCGGCACCGCGCGCTCGATGCGCAGCTCGCCGCCATGCGCCTGCGCCACCAGCCGGCACAGGTACAGGCCCAGGCCGACACCGCCGGCGCTGCGCGTGCGCGCGCTGTCGGCGCGGTAGAAGGGTTCGGCCAGTCGCTGCAGCTGCTCGTCGCTGACGCCGGGGCCGTGATCGCGCACGCCGAGCGTGAGCATGCCGTCGTCGCCGCGCGAGAGGAACACCGTCGGCGCTTCGGCCGCACCGGCGCTGTGGCGCAGGGCGTTGTCGATCAGGTTGCGCAGCAGCAGGCGCAGCCGCGTCGGGTCGGCCGTCACCGGGGCGAGGGCCTCGGCGATGTCGAAACGCAGGTCGCGGCCGGCGAACGAGGCCTCGGCCAGCTCGTGCGCCAGCGCGGCCAGGTCCACACGCTCCGTCTGCAGCGCCGCGTGGCCGGCGGCGAGGCGTTCGCTTTCGAGCAGGTCGGTGATCAGGTCGCGCATCTCGCCGAGGTCGCGCAGCAGCGCGTCGCGGTGCTCGCCCTCGGGCACCAGCTCGGCGTTGACCCGCGCGCGTGTCAACGGGCTGCGCAGCTCGTGGCTGATGGCCAGCAGCAACGCGCGCTTGGCGTCGAGCATGCCCTGCAGGCTGCCGGCCATGCGGTTGATGCGCTCGGCCAGGTCGGCCAGCTCGTCGTTGTGAGCCGTGACGATCGGCTGCCCGAACTCGCCGCGGCCGAAGCGCGCCACGCCCTCGCCGATCGCCTCCAGCGGACGCAGCAGGTGGCGCACGTAGGCATAGGCCAGTGCGGTCAGCAGCAGCAGCCCGGCCAGCGTGAACCAGCCGAACAGGCGCGGCCGCGACTCCGGCGACGGCCCGGCCAGGCCGAAACCGATGCGGTGGCCGTCGGCGCTGCTGCGCACCAGCCCCCAGTGCGTGGGGTCGAAACGGCGCTCGCGCAGCGACTCGTCGCGCGGGTGCGAGTCGTACTGCACCTGCGGCCCGTCGATGCGGATCGTGACCGGCAGCCGCGCCACGATCGCCGCGGCGCGCGCCGGGTCGGGCGGCGAGCCGATCTCGGCGACCAGCCGGTCGGCGTAGTCAGCAATGATCGGCTTGACCCAGCCTTGCCAGCCCGACTGCAGCGCGCGCTGCGTGCCGAACATGAACACCGCCGTGGTCGCCAGCGCGAGCAACAGGAACAGCGTGACCAGCCGCCACCTCAGCGAATGGCGCCAGCGCTTGTGCGCTTCCTTCCAACGCTTCATGACCACCCCTCGTCCGACGGGTACGTCGGCCGATCCCCCGTGGGGAACGACGGCCGCGGCTCCATGCTCGCCTGCGCGAGCATGGACGGCCGGAGTGCCAGCCCCGTCTCGGGGCTGGCGCAGGCCGGCTTGGGAGCGGCCCTGCGCTCGGCCTGCTGGCCGCGCGTCGACACAAGGCGCCTCACTCGCGAGCCCCGGCGAAGGTGTAGCCGGCGTTGCGCAGGGTCTTGATGAACTGCAGCGGCTCGAGCTTGCGGCGCAGCCGGCTGACCAGGATGTCGACCGCGCGGGTGTGGATGTCCTCGGCCGCCTGGCCGCGCAGGCGCTCGAGGATGTCGTCGCGGTGGAACACCTTGTTCGGCGCGCCGGCCAGCAGCGTCAGCAGCTCGAACTCGGTGCCGGTGAGCTCGACCGGCTCGCCCTCGCGCTGCACGCTGCGCCGGTCGAGGTCGATGACCAGACCCTCGAAGCGCCAGACGCGGCCGTTGGACGGTGCCGCGGCAGGCACACGCCGCAGCACGGTCTGGATGCGCGCCAGCAGTTCGCGCGGCTCGAAGGGCTTGGGCAGGTAGTCGTCGGCGCCGAGCTCGAGGCCGACGACGCGGTCCATCACGTCGCCGCGTGCGGTCAGCATGACGATCGGCAGGCTGCTGTCCTTGCGGATGGTGCGGCACAGCTCGAAGCCGTCCATCTCCGGCAGCATGACGTCGAGGATCGCGGCATCGAAGCCACCGGCACGCAGCAGCGCCAGGCCCTGGCTCGGCCGCGTGGCATGGGTCAGCTCGAAGCCCGAGCGCGCGAAGTAGGTGGCCAGCGGCGCGCCCAGGGCTTCGTCGTCGTCGATCAGCAGCAGTCGGGGCATGAACAAGTGAGGCGTAGCGGGCCGGCGCCGGGCCGCTCCCAAGCCGGACCGCGCCCCCTCGGGGGGCTGGCCGATGTACTCGTCGGACGGGGGGTTGTCATTTCAGAACCAGCGCGGCACCTCGGCCGCGTAGTCACTGTACCAACCGCCGTAGCGGCGGCGCAGTTGCGCCTCTTCGACCGGCAGCAGCCAGCGGTCCACCGCCGCGAAGCCGAGCAGCGCGGCGGCCATCCAGGCCGTCGAGGCCAGCGCCAGGCCGAGGCCGAGCAGCGCCACGGCAGCACCCAGGTACATCGGGTGGCGGCCGAGCGCAAACGGGCCGTGGTCGACCAGCACGCGCGCCGGCCCGGCCTCGGTCAATGGCGCGGGCGCCCGAACCAGGCACCAGGCGGCCCAGGCCGCCCAGGCGAGGCCGGCGCCGGCCATCCCCAGGCCGAGCCCGGCGGCGGCAAGGCTCAGCGCCTCAGCCGCGCCAGCCATGGCGGCCCCGGCTCATGAACTCGCGCAGCTTGGCCTGCTGCTCGGGGCGCAGGCTGTCGTAGAAGTCGCCGAAGGCGGCGATCAGCTCGGGGCTCTTGGTGTTGATCGCCGCCGTCTTCGCATCGACCAGCGCCTTCGCCTTGGCGCGGTCGAAGGTCGTCCCGGCGACCAGCGACTGCAGTTCCGCGCGCGGGTTGCCGCCGGCCACCAGCGCATTGCGCTGTTCGCGCAGCTTGTCGGCGACGACACCCAGCTTCGCCTTCTGCGCCTCGTCGAGCTCGAGCTTGCTCGCAGCTTTCTCGACCATGCGCGACTTCATCTTCGCCGCGTCTTCCTCGCTCATCGCCTGCCAGCCGTGGCCGTGGCGCGGGCCGTGCGAGCAGGCCGCCAGGCTGCCGAACAGCACGCTGGCGCCGAACACGCCGATCAGGGTTCGTTTGATCCAGGTCTTCATCATCGCGCTCCATCGATGGGCCGCTCGGGCCCGGGTTGTGATGAAGCGATGGTGCGGGCCGACCCCGGCCACGTCCTTTCGGCGCGGTATCGTCGCGTAACGTTTCTTGTCACGCGCCGCTGCGGGCGCGGCGCGCGGCCACCTCGGCGAGGGCGCGGTCGACGCCGGCGAGCAGGCGCGCGGCATCGATCGGCTTGGGCCAGTAGTCCTTCGCCCCCAGGCTCATCGCCTTGACGACGTCGATCGAGAAGGAGTCGGCCGTCAGCAGGATCACGTGCAGCCGGTTCTGCGAGATCGGCTCGCTGAGCGCGCGCACCACCTCGAGGCCGCCGATATCGGGCAGGTGCATGTCGAGCAGCACCACGTCGGGCATGTCGCGCTGCGCGGCGGCGACGCCTTCGCGGCCCGACGCCGCCTGCAGCAGGCGCACGCGCGGCTTGGCGGCCAGCACCCCTTCGACCAGTTGCCGGCAGATCGGATCGTCCTCGATGCACAGCACGCTCCCGGCCGGGCCATCCGGCAACGGGGTGAAGGGGTCGAGGGTCATGCCAGCCACCCGGTGTTCAGCGCGAGCGCCCGATTCTGGACCCGCACAGCCGCCGCGTCGACGGTGGGGTCAGCGCGCCAGCCGTTCGCGCATCGCGTCGACCACCGCCTTGTAGTCGCGCTGGCCGAAGATCGCGCTGCCGGCCACGAAGGTGTCGGCGCCGGCGTCGGCCACCGCACGGATGTTGTCGATCTTGATGCCGCCGTCGACCTCGAGACGGATGTCGCGGCCGCTGGCGTCGATCAGCTTGCGCGCCTGGGCCACCTTCTTCAGCGCCGCCGGGATGAAGCTCTGCCCGCCGAAGCCCGGGTTGACGCTCATGATCAGCACCAGGTCGACCTTGTCGATCACCCACTCCAGCACGTCCAGCGGCGTGGCCGGGTTGAACACCAGGCCGGCCTGGCAGCCTTCGGCCTTGATCAGCTGCAGCGTGCGGTCGACATGCGCGCTGGCCTCCGGGTGGAAGCTGACCAGGTCGGCGCCGGCCTTGGCGAAGGCCTGCGCCAGTGCGTCGACCGGCTGCACCATCAGGTGCACGTCGATCGGCGCGCGCTGGCCGGCCGGCGTGACGGCGTGCTTGCGCAACGCCTCGCAGACCATCGGGCCGAAGGTCAGGTTGGGCACGTAGTGGTTGTCCATCACGTCGAAGTGGATCCAGTCGGCGCCGGCGGCCAGCACGTCGCGCACCTCCTCGCCGAGGCGGGCGAAGTCGGCGGAAAGAATGCTCGGAGCAATTCGAAATGTGGTCGTCATGGCAGATGGGCCCTGGGGATCGAGGGAATTCTAGGTGCGCTCCTAGAATGCGCCGCATGGCCCGACCCGAGTTCACCAACACCGTCGTGGTGCGACCGCTGCCCGAGCAGTCGGACCCGGCCGAAGGCGTGCACGCCTTCGCCTACACGATCACCATCCGCAACAGCGGCGACGTGACCGCGCAGTTGATCGCCCGCCACTGGATCATCACCGACGCCGAAGGCCAGGTCGAGGAGGTGCGCGGGCTCGCGGTGGTCGGCCACCAGCCGCTGCTCAAGCCCGGCGAGAGCTTCGAGTACACCAGCTGGACGCGCATCCCCACGCCGCACGGCACGATGCGCGGCACCTTCTACTGCATGACCGAGGACGCCCGCCCGTTCGACGCGCCGGTGCCCGAGTTCGGGCTGACCACGGCGTCGGCGCTGCATTGAGCGCCTCGATGGCGCGCACCGGCTCGGGCTGGGACCTGACCGCGCTGCTCAACGCAGCCGACCCGAAGGCGCCGCTGGCCGAGCGCCAGCTGTGGCTGGTGCGGCTGATGGAGTGGCTGCGCCGCGCGCCGGTGGAAGGCGAGGCGGCGCGCAACACGCCGCTGCCGGTGCTGCGCCTGAAGCACCTGCTCAACGTGCTGCAGCGCAACCAGCCGCAACGCGACGCGGTCGGCGCGGTGCTGGCGCGCTTCTGGCGCGAGGTCGATACCGTCGCGTTGCTCGCCGACTTCGGCTTCTCGCCGCGCATGAACTTCTTCGGCGAGCTCGGCCAGCGGCTGCGCCTGCGCCTGCTGCCGATCACGCCGGAGACGCAGGACCTGGGCGAGCTGTTCGCCCTGCTGTTCCCGCGCGAGCGCGACGCGCACTGGCTGGCGGCGATCGACGACGAGACACTCGCGCGCCTGACCGAGTTGCTTGCGCCGATGCTGGCCGGCTGGCAGGGCGCGGCGAACGACTGGCGCACCCCGCTGCTCGACAGCATCGCCTACCTCGCCGCCGCGGTGCGCGCCTCCGGCCATGCCGGCGCGCTGCGCCAGCGCATGAGCGCGGAACTGCTCGCCGACGACCCGTTCCGCCAGCTCGCCAGCGCCGCCGAACGGCTGGCCGAACGTGCGCGCGACGCCGAGCCGACGGCGCTGCTGCAGGAGGCGAGCTACCTGCGCGCCTTGCTCGATGCCTGCCGACGCTGTGCGAGCAGCGTGCGGGCCCACCTCGAGCAGTTCGGCGTGTCGATCGACGTGGTCTTCGAGGTCGACCAGCTGCGCGCACGCTGCGAGCGCATCGAGGCGCTGCTCAACACGCTGCTGGCGCCGCAGCCCGCGCGCGAGCTGCTGCACCTGATCGCCAGCCTGGCCCAGCAGGCCGAGGCGCGGCGCGGCATCCGCAGCCTGTTCGCACGCCACTACTCGCTGCTGGCGCGCAAGGTGGCCGAGCGCGGCGCCGAGACCGGCGAGCACTACATCACCCGCGACCGCACCGAGTACGGCGCCATGCTGCGCGCTGCCGCGGGCGGCGGCGCGGTGATCGTCGCCACCACCTTCGTCAAGTTCCTCGTCGGCGCGCTCGGCTTCGCGGCCTTCTGGGCCGGCTTGCTCGCCGGCATCAACTACGCGGCGAGCTTCGTGATCATCCACCTGCTGCACTGGACGGTGGCGACCAAGCAGCCGGCGATGACCGCGCCGGCGATGGCCGAGAAGCTGTCGGACGTGTCCGACGACAGCCGCGTCGAGGCCTTCGTCAACGAGGTGGCGCACCTGATCCGCTCGCAGGCGGCCGGCATCTTCGGCAACCTGATGGTCGCCGGGCCGGGGGTGCTGGCGGTGCAGCTCGGCACGCAGGCGCTGTTCGGCCAGCCGCTGGTCGGCACCGAGTCCGCCGAGTACGTGCTGCACTCGCTGACCCTGCTCGGCCCCACCGCGCTCTACGCCGCCTTCACCGGCGTGCTGCTGTTCGCCAGCTCGCTGATCGCCGGCTGGGCGGAGAACTGGTTCGTCTGGCACCGCCTGGACAGCGCGATCGCCTGGAATCCGCGCTCGATCGCACTGCTCGGCGCGGCACGCGCCCGGCGCTGGGGCGCCTGGTGGCGCGCCAACATCTCCGGCCTGGCCGCGAACATCTCGCTCGGCCTGATGCTCGGCCTGGTGCCTGCGCTGGCCAGCTTCTTCGCGCTGCCGATCGAGGTGCGCCACGTCACGCTGTCCACCGGCCAGCTGGCCGCGGCGCTGGGCGCCCTGGGCACCGGCGTGCTGCACGAGGCGGCGTTCTGGTGGTGTGCCGCCGGCATCGCCGTCACCGGCGTGCTCAACCTGACGGTCAGCTTCGTGCTCGCCTTCAAGGTGGCGCTGCGCTCGCGCGGCATCCGCCTGGCCGACCGCAGCCGCATCTACCGCGCCATCCGCGCGCGCATGCGCCGCCAGCCGCTGTCTTTCGTGCTGCCGCCGAAGGAGTCACTCTGAATCGTCGCGCCGGCGCTCGCCCTTGCGGCGGCCGGAGAACATCGTCCACCACACGATGAGCAGCAGGATCACGAGCGCGCCGAGCGCTTCCAGCAGAATCAACCACATGACGATGTTCCGATGCCGCGGATGGATGGGCGCGGCGATTCTAGGAGGGCTGGCCGCCTGCGCGGTGGTGCCTGAAGCCACGACGCCCCCGGCCACCCCGCCGCCCACCGCCGCCACACCGGTGCTCCCCGGCCAACCCATCGTGCGCACGAAGTCGCGCTGGCTGCCGGTCGACTGGACGGAGCTGCCGGGCTGGAACAGCGACACGACACGCGAGCTGTGGCCTGCCCTGCAGCGCGGCTGCGACAAGCCGGCGCCGGGTTGGGAAGGCGTCTGCGTCGCCGCGCGCGGCCACGTACCGGCCACCGATGCCGACGCGCGCGCCTGGCTGCAGATGCGCCTGCGGCCCTACCGCGTCGAGGCGCTGGACGGCGCGACCGAAGGCCTGGCCACCGGCTACTTCGAGCCGCTGATCGAGGCCCAGCGCCAGCCGCGGGGTGCCTTCCGCGTGCCGCTGCATGCGCTGCCCGACGACCTGGCCACCCGCAAGCCCTGGTGGACGCGCCAGCAGATCGAGACCCTGCCCGCCGCACAGGCGGCGCTGCGCGGCCGCGAGCTGGCCTACGTGGCCGACCCGCTCGACGCCTTGCTGCTGCAGGTGCAGGGCTCGGGCCGGCTGATGCTGAGCGACAACGGCGCACGCCGGCAGCTGCGCGTGGCCTACGCGGGGCACAACGACCAGCCCTACAAGTCGGTCGGCCGCTGGCTGATCGAGCAGGGCGAACTGAAGCCCGAGCAAGCCTCCTGGCCGGCGATCAAGGCCTGGGCACGCGCCAACCCGAAGCGCCTGAACGAACTGCTGTGGAGCAACCCGCGCTACGTGTTCTTCCGCGAGGAGGCGCTGCCCGACCCGGCCGTCGGCCCGAAGGGCGCGCAGGCCGTGCCGCTGACGCCGGGGCGTTCGATCGCCGTCGACCCGCAATCGGTGCCCTACGGCACGCCGGTCTGGCTGGACACCACCGAGCCCTTGTCGAGCACGCCGCTGCGCCGCCTGGTGATGGCGCAGGACACCGGCAGCGCGATCACCGGCGCCGTGCGTGCCGACTACTTCTGGGGCTGGGGCGACGACGCCGAGGCGCAGGCCGGGCGCATGAAGCAGCCGCTGCGCATGTGGGTGCTCTGGCCGCGCTGAGCGCGGCTGCTCGTGCAGTTCTGCCGCGCCGGGCGCGGCTCAGGCCATCACCGTGCGGTTGCGCCCACCGGTCTTGGCGCGGTACATGGCCTGGTCGGCCTGCTCGACCACCTGCTCCAGCGTCTGGTCGGGGGCGAACGCGACGAGGCCGGCAGAGAAGGTCACCGCCAGCCCCGGCGCCACCGTCTCGAACGAGGCCCGGGCCAGCTGTGCGCGGATGCGCTCGACCACCATCGCCGCCTGCTCGGGCGCAGTGCCTTCGAGCATCAGCAGGAACTCCTCGCCACCCCAGCGCGCCAGCACGTCGGTGCTGCGCAGCGCCGTGCGCCCGGCCTCGGCGAAGCCCCTGAGCACGGCGTCGCCGGCATGGTGGCCATGGCCGTCGTTGATGCGCTTGAAGTGGTCCAGGTCCATCAGCACCAGGCTGAGCGGCTCGCCGCTGCGCTGTGCGCGGGCCTGCGCATCGCGGATCAGGCTCGTCATGTGGCGGCGGTTGAACAGCCCGGTCAGTTCGTCCTGCGTGGCCAGCAGGCGGATCTGCGCCAGCGCCTCGGCGAGTTCGTCCTTCTGCTGCTTGAGCCGCGCACGCAGCGCGCCCATGCGCAGCGACAGCACGCCGACGCCGGCCAGCACGATCACCGCGAAGGCGAAGTGCACCGCCTCGATCAGCGGCGGGTAGCGCTGCGGATCGACGCGGCTCTTCCACAACATCACGGCGCTGAGCAGCACGAAGGCGAGCAGCACCAGGCTGCGCGCATGCGCCGGCCGCAGCGCGAACATGCCGAACACCAGGATCAGCACCAGCAGCGTCATCACCGCGCCGCGCGCCGGGCCGGTGATGGCGTAGGAGCCGACCATCGAGAGCACGCCCCAGACCATCTGCGGCACGGTCATCGCCGGGTCGGCCAGCGCCTCGCTCATGCCCGAGCGGACCAACAGGTAGAAGCCGAAGGTGCCGGCCAGGTTGAACAGCGTCAGCAGGTTCGAGGCCTGCGCATCGATCAGCCCCAGTTCGACCTCGGCCTGTTGCACGATCGCGAACAGCACGTAGACCACCAGGGCCACCAGAACCTGGGACACGCGCACGCGCCGATGCCCGGCCGGGCCGAGCAGAAGGTCGTTGATCGAGGAGACGGAGCCGCTCATGCCGTCAGGTATCGGCCGGTCGCGGCGAGCCTTGAGGCACTTCGCGCCGCGCTCAGCCCGACACCACCTTGTTGCGCCCCTGCTGCTTGGCCTGGTAGAGCGCACGGTCGGCGCGGGCGATCGCCTCCACCGGCCGCTCGCCGCGCTGCAGCTCGACGACGCCGGCGGACAGCGTGAAGGCCAGCGGCGCGTTGTCGCGGCCAGCGCCATGCTCGATCCGCATCGCTTCCACCCGCGTGCGCAGCCGCTCGACGCTGAGCCGGGCGGCCGTGATCGGCGTGTCGGGCATCAGCAGCATGAACTCCTCGCCGCCCCAGCGCGCCAGCACGTCGGTGCTGCGCAGCGCCGCCTGCGCTTCCTTCGCGAAGGCGCCGAGCACGCGGTCGCCGGTCGGGTGACCGTGGGTGTCGTTGATGCGCTTGAAGCGGTCGATGTCGAGCACCGCCAGGCAGAGGCGGCCGCCGAGGCGTTCGCAGCGCTCGCGCTCGGCCTCGATCAGCGCGGCCATGTGGCGGCGGTTCGCCAGGCCGGTCAGCTCGTCGCGGTGGGCCAGCTCCTGGATGCGCGCCAGCGCGTCCTGCAGCTCGGCCTTCTGGCTTCGCAGCCGGTCGCGCAGCCGGCTGAGCTGGCCGGCAAGCATGGACACCGCCGGCAGCATGATCGCGATGACCAGGAAGTGCGCGAACTCGACCTCGGGGCGGTAGATGGCCGGCGAGAGTTGCACCATCAGCGCCATTGCGCTGCCGAACAGCAGCAGCGCCAGCAGACTGAGCCGGCGCACCTGGCGCGGCGTCAGCGAGTACAGGCCGAACATCAGGATCACCATCATGATCGGGAACACCGCGCCGCGGCCGCGCCCGGCCAGCATGTAGGCGACGGCGCCGATGGCCAGCGCGAAGGCCATCTGCGGCACGGTCAGCGAGGGGTCGGCGCAGCGCAGGTTGGCGCCGCTGCGGATCGCCGCGTAGAAGCCGGCCATGCCGCCGAGTCCGACCACGACCAGTGCCGCCACCGGCCACGGCGGCGCCATGCCCATCAGCACGAGGTAGGTCATGCCGGCAGCGCTGTACAGCATCAGGCCGCAGGCCAGGCCGCAGCGTGCCGCGCGCACACGCTGGCGCGGGTCGTCGCCGAGCAGCCAGTCGACCAGTGACTCCATGCGGTGATTCATCGCACCACCTCCGCCGCGCCGCGCAGGTGGCCCAGCGGCAGCGCGCCGCCGGACTTCACCTCGCCGAGCGAGAAGCTGGTGTGGATGTCCTTCACGTGCGGCAGGTTGAGCAGCACGTCGAGCGCGAAGCGCGAGAAGGCGTCGAGGTCGGTGGCCATCACCTGCAGCTCGAAGGTGCCCGAGCCGCTGATGTAGTGGCAGGCGATCACCTCGGGAATGCGGCGGATCGCCTCCTCCAGCACGCGCGTGGCGGCGGCGTTGTTGCGGTCGGCGTCGATGCGCACGAAGGCCAGCACGCCCAGGCCGATCTTGCGCCGGTCGATCTCGGCGCGGTAGCCGATGATGAATCCCTGCTCCTCCAGCCAGCGCACGCGCCGCCAGGTCGGCGCAGCGGACAGGCCGATGCGCGAGGCCAGTTCGGCGTTCGACAGGCGTGCGTCTTGCTGCAGCGCGCGCAGGATCGCTATGTCGTAGCGGTCGAGCTGCGCGCCGTGCGGCTCGATGGCCTCGGCGGTCGCCTCTGGGGTTTTCCCTGAAGTGGCCATATCGAGCGTGATTCTGACTTCATACGAGCTATTCGAGCAAGAGTCTTTCCCAATCAGGCCTTATCAGGGCAACGAAAGAAAGCACCTGCAGCCCCCGAATCTCTACACTCGTGCTCGCCCCAACACGGAGCTGGCCATGAACGCACCCCTTCCCGAGGCGATCCGCAAGGCACTGGAAAGCGCCTCGCTCGACGACAAGTACAACCTCGACCATGGCCGTGCCTTCATGAGCGGCGTGCAGGCGCTGGTGCGCCTGCCGATGCTGCAGCGCCAGCGCGACCTGGCCGCGGGGCTGAACACCGGTGGCTTCGTCAGCGGCTACCGCGGCAGCCCGCTGGGCGGCTACGACCAGGCACTGATGGCGGCGAAGAAGCACCTCGACGCCCACCACGTCGTCTTCCAGCCCGGCGTCAACGAGGAACTCGGCGCCACCGCGGTGTGGGGCACGCAGCAGCTCGACCTGTATCCGCAATCGAAGAAGTACGACGGCGTGTTCGGCATCTGGTACGGCAAGGGCCCGGGCGTGGACCGCTGCTCCGACGTCTTCAAGCACGCCAACATGGCCGGCACCGCCAAGCACGGCGGCGTGATCGCCATCGCCGGCGACGACCACGTGGCCAAGAGCTCGACCGCCGCGCACCAGAGCGACCACATCTTCAAGGCCTGCGGCCTGCCGGTGTTCTTCCCGTCCAGCGTGCAGGACATCCTCGACATGGGCCTGCACGCCTTCGCGATGAGCCGCTACGCCGGCGTCTGGTCGGGCATGAAGACGATCCAGGAGGTGGTGGAATCGTCGGCGTCGGTGAGCGTCGACCCCGACCGCGTGAAGATCGTGCTGCCCGAGGACTTCACCATGCCGCCGGGCGGCCTGCACATCCGCTGGCCCGACGCCGCGCTCGAGCAGGAGGCCCGGCTGTTCGACCACAAGTGGTACGCCGCGCTGGCCTACGTGCGCGCCAACAGGCTGAACTACAACGTGGTCGAGGGCCCGAACGACCGCTTCGGCATCATCGCCAGCGGCAAGGCCTACAACGACACCCGCCAGGCGCTGGCCGATCTCGGCCTGGACGACAGCACCTGCCGGCGCCTCGGCATTCGCCTGCACAAGGTCAACGTGGTGTGGCCGCTGGACGCGACCATCACGCGCGAGTTCGCGCAGGGGCTGCAGGAGATCCTGGTCGTCGAGGAGAAGCGCCAGGTCATCGAATACCAGATCAAGGAAGAGCTCTACAACTGGCGCCCCGACGTGCGCCCGAACGTGCTGGGCAAGTTCGACGAGCCGGAGGGCGACTTCTCCGGCGGCGAATGGGCCATGCCCAACCCGAGCGAGAACTGGCTGCTGCGCGCCAAGGCCGACCTGACGCCGGCGATCATCGCCAAGGCGATCGCCAAGCGGCTGAAGAAGCTCGGCTTTGCGCCGGACGGCAGCGAGGTTGCCGCGCGCATGGACCAGCGGCTGGACGTGCTCGCGCAGCGCGAGCGCGCGATGCTGACGATGAAGTCCGACACCGGCGAACGTGCGCCCTGGTTCTGCAGCGGCTGCCCGCACAACACCAGCACCCGCGTGCCGGAAGGCTCGCGCGCGCTGGCCGGCATCGGCTGCCACTTCATGTCGATCTGGATGGACCGCAGCACCAGCACCTTCAGCCAGATGGGCGGCGAAGGTGTGGCCTGGGTCGGCCAGGCGCCGTTCACGACCGACACGCATGTGTTCGCCAACCTCGGCGACGGCACCTACTTCCACAGCGGCCTGCTCGCCATCCGCCAGAGCATCGCCGCCGGCGTGAATATCACCTACAAGGTGCTCTACAACGACGCCGTCGCGATGACCGGCGGCCAGCAGGTCGGTGAACGCCCCGAGGGCCACTCGGTGCTGCAGATCCAGAAGAGCCTGATCGCCGAGGGCGTGAAGAAGCTGGTGATCGTCACCGACGAGCCGGAGAAGTATTCCGGCGTCACGCTCGAAGCCGGCGTCACGGTGCACCACCGCGACGAGCTCGACACCATCCAGCGCCAGTTCCGCGAGATCCCCGGCTGCACCGCGCTGATCTACGACCAGACCTGCGCCACCGAGAAGCGCCGCCGCCGCAAGCGCGGCAAGCTGGCCACGCCTGCCAAGACCGTGGTCATCAACGAACTGGTCTGCGAGGGCTGCGGCGACTGCTCGGTGCAGAGCAACTGCCTGAGCGTCGAGCCGGTCGAGACCGAGTTCGGCCGCAAGCGCCGCATCAACCAGAACACCTGCAACAAGGACTACTCCTGCGTGAAGGGCTTCTGCCCGAGCTTCGTCACGGTCGAGGGCGGCACGCTGAAGAAGGCTCAGAAGCAGAAGAAGGGCGACCTGTCGGCCCTGCCGCCGCTGCCCGAGCCGAGCCTGCCGCTGGCGGAAACTGCCTGGGGCATCGTGGTCGGCGGTGTCGGCGGCACCGGCGTCATCACCATCGGGCAACTGCTCGGCGTGGCGGCCCATCTGGAAGGCCGCGGCGTGGTCACCCAGGACGCTGGCGGCCTGGCGCAGAAGGGCGGCGCGACCTGGAGCCACATCCAGATCGCCAACCGGCCCGATGCCATCTTCACGACCAAGGTCGACACCGCCAAGGCCGACCTGGTGATCGCCTGCGACGCCATCGTGGCGGCCAGCAAATACACGATGAGCGTGATGCGCGAGGGCCGCACCTTCGTCGCGCTGAACACCCACGGCACGCCGACCGCGGCCTTCGTGCGCAACCCGGACTGGCAGTTCCCCGGCGGCAATTGCGAGGCGGCCGTGGCCACCGCGGTGGGCACCGCGATGGTCGGCGCCTTCGACGCCGAGCAGGCCTCGGTGCAGTTGGTCGGCGACTCGATCTACACCAACCCGCTGCTGCTCGGCTACGCCTGGCAGAAGGGCCGCGTGCCGCTGAGGCACGCCGCGCTGATGCGCGCCTTCGAGCTCAACGGTGTGCAGGTCGACAACAACAAGGCGGCCTTCGAATGGGGCCGGCGCTGCGCGCACGACCTGGCCTCGGTGCAGGCGCTGTACCAGGCCGCGGCGGTGATCGAGTTCGTCAGGAAGCCCTCGCTCGACGAGGTGGTGGCCAAGCGGGTCGACTTCCTCACCGGCTACCAGGACGGCGCCTACGCGGCACAGTACAAGGCCTTCGTCGACAAGGTCCGCGCCGCCGAAGCGCCGCTGGCGAGCACGAAGCTGAGCGAAGCGGTGGCCCGCTACCTGTTCAAGCTGATGGCCTACAAGGACGAGTACGAGGTCGCCCGCCTGCACACCGACGCCGCCTTCACGAAGAAGATCGCCGACATGTTCGAGGGCGACATCAAGCTGGTCCACCACCTAGCCCCGCCGATGCTGGCGAAGACGAACGACAAGGGCGAGCTGGTCAAGCAGCCCTTCGGCCCGTGGATGCGCACGGCCTTCGGCCTGCTGGCGAAGTTCAAGGGCCTGCGCGGCGGCGCGCTCGACCCCTTCGGCCGCACCGAGGAGCGCAGGACCGAACGCGCGCTGATCGGCGAGTACCGCACCTGCATCGAGGAACTGCTGCGCGGCCTGAATGCGGCGCGGCTGCCGGCGGCGGTGGAGATCGCCCGCATCCCCGAGGAGATCCGCGGCTACGGCCACGTCAAGGCCCGCCACCTGGCGGCGGCGCGGGCCAAATGGGCGACGCTGATGGCGCAGTGGCGCGCGGGCTGAGCCCCGGCTCGACACATCGCCTCACAAAGCCGGTTCCCGGCGAGGGAACCGGCAGTTCTTTTGAACGGTCACGTCAAGCGACGTGAAGCCAATTTGAATGGTCGCCGCCTACAGTGCGGACCTTCGGCTTCACCGAACGCCCGGCCATGACCACATCCTCCAAGCGCTACACCGGCACCGCGATCGCCCTGCATTGGCTGCTGGCGCTGGCCATTCTCGGTTCCTTCGTGGTCGGCCTGTACATGACCGAGCTGCCGATGTCGCCGCAGCGCCTGAAGCTCTACAACTGGCACAAGTGGGCCGGCATCGTGATCCTGACGCTGTCGGCGATCCGCCTGCTGTGGCGCCTGACGCACCGCCCGCCCGCCGACGTGCCGATGCCGGGCTGGCAGCGCAAGACCTCGCACGCCGTGCACCTCGCGCTGTATGGGCTGTTCTTCGCTGTGCCGCTGGCCGGCTGGGCCTACAGCTCGGCGGCCGGCTTTCCGATCGTCGTCTTCGGCGTGATCCCGCTGCCCGACTTCGTCTCACCGGACAAGGAACTCGCCGAGGCGATCAAGCCTCTTCACAAGATCCTCGCCTACACGATGGCCGCGCTGGTGCTCGGCCATGTGGCGGCGGCCTTCAAGCACCACTTCGTCGACCGCGACGGCCTGCTCGACCGCATGCGTCCCGGCCGCGCCTGACTCCCACGCCACCTTCATGAAAACCTACCTCGCCATCAGCACGCTCGCCGTCCTCGCCACGTTCGCCGCGCCGGCCTGTGCCCAGCAAGTGGTCTCCGCCGGCAGCGAGATCGCCTTCACCAGCAAGCAGATGGGCGTGCCGGTGGACGGCAAGTTCCGCAAGTTCGACGCCAAGGTCGCCTTCGACCCGAAGAAGCCCGAGGCGGCGAACATCGGCTTCACCATCGACCTGGCGAGCGTGTCGCTCGGCGCCGCCGAAACCGAGGCCGAGGTGGTCAAGCCGGACTGGTTCGACACCAAGAAGTTTCCGCAGGCCACCTTCCAGAGCAGCGCGGTGAAGGCCGCCGGCGCCGGCAAGTACGAGGTCGCCGGCAAGCTGACGATCAAGGGCGCGACGCAGAACGTGATCGTGCCGGTCGCGCTCGCCCAGGCCGGCGGCACCACCACTGCCACCGGCGCCTTCGTCATCAAGCGGCTGGACTTCCGCATCGGCGACGGCGACTGGAAGGACACCTCGATGGTCGCCAACGACGTGCAGGTCAAGTTCAAGCTGGCGCTGACCGGCGTCGGCGCGCTCTGAGCTCCCGCATTCATTTCCCCTTCAACACCCTCAGGAGAGGCTTTCCCATGACCAAGACCCTGCTCGCCACCGCCCTGCTGGCCGCCGCCGGCTTCGCCCAGGCGCAGAGCGCGACCTACGCCATCGACCCGACGCACACCTTCGTGAATTTCGAGGCCACGCACTTCGGCACCTCGACGCTGCGCGGCCGCTTCGACCGCAAGGAAGGCACGGTCCAGTTCGATCGCGCGGGCAAGAGCGGCAAGGCCGAGATCACCATCGACCTGACGTCGGTGAGCACCGGCGTCGGCCCGCTGGACGGCCACCTGAAGAGCAAGGATTTCTTCGACGCTGCCAACAACCCCACCGCCAAGTTCGTCGCCGACAAGTTCGCCTTCAACGGCGACAAGGTGACGGAAGTCGCCGGCACGCTGACGATGTCCGGCAAGACCAACCCGGTCGTGCTGAAGGCCAGCAACTTCAACTGCTACCAGAACCCGATGCTCAAGCGCGAGGTCTGCGGCGGCGACTTCGAGACCACGCTGGTGCGCAGCCAGTACGGCATCACCTACGGCCTGCCGGGCATCCCGGACAACATCCGCCTGCTGATCCAGATCGAGGCGGTCAAGCAGTAAACGTCAGCCCCCGGCCGACGGCTACGTCGGCCCGCCCCCGAGGGGGCGCGCGGGCCGGCTTGGGAGCGGCCCGGCGCTCGGCCCGCTGCGCCGCCCTCAACGGTCGCCGAGGTGGCGCTGCAGCAACTCGGCGAGCTCGGTCTCGCCGAAGGGCTTGGCGAGGTGGTCATCCATGCCGGCCTCGAGGCTGCGTTGCCGATCGCCCTCCAGCGCATTGGCGGTGAGCGCGACGATGCGCTGCGGTGCCTGGCCACTGTGCTGCTCGCGGGCACGAATGCGGCGGGTGGCCTCGAAGCCGTCCATGCCTGGCATCTGGCAGTCCATCAGCACCAGGTCGTAGCGGCGTTCGGCCAGGCGCGCCACGGCCTGCGCGCCGTCGTCGACGGTGTGCACCACCAGCCCGGCGCGTGTGAGGATGGCCTCGGCGACCAGCGCGTTGACCGGGTTGTCCTCGACCAGCAGCACCTCGCCGCGCAGCCGCTCGCCCACGGCCGGCGGCGGCGCGGGCGAGGCCGGCTCGCTGGGCGGCAGAGGCACCCGCAGCACGAAGCGCGCGCCGGCGCCGGTCGGGTGGTCGTGGCACGTCAGCTCGCCACCCATCGCACGCGCCAGCTCGCGCGAGATGGCCAGCCCGAGCCCGGTGCCCCCGTGCTTGCGGCCGAACGATCCGTCGCCCTGGCGAAAGGGCTCGAAGATGCGCTCGCGCTCGTCGGGCGGAACCCCCTCGCCGCTGTCGATCAGGTCGAACACGATCGGGCCGGCGGCGGCGCCGTCGCCACGCACGCACAGTTCGATGTGCCCCTGCGCGGTGAACTTGACCGCATTGCCGGTCAGATTCAGCAGCACCTGGCGCAGCCGCGCCGCGTCGCCGCGGACCCAGCAGGGCCGCGCCAGCGTGTAGGTCGACGTGAAGCTCAGGCCTTTCTCTGCCGCCGACACATGCGTCAGCTCGGCCACCCCGGACACCAGTTCAGCCAGGTCGAACGGCGCTGGCGCCAGCGTCAGATGGCCGCTCTCGATCTTCGAGTAGTCGAGCACGTCGTTGATCAGCCCGAGCAGGTGCCGGCCGGTGCTCTCGAGCATGCCGAGGTAGCGCTCGGCCTGCGGCGCCCCCTCTCGCGCCAGTGCGGCCAGGCTGAGCATGCCGTGCAGCGGCGTGCGCATCTCGTGGCTCATGGTGGCGAGGAACTGGCCCTTGGCGGCGCTGTGCCGCTCGGCCAGGTCCAGCGCCTGCTGGCGCTGCGCCGCGAGGATGGCCGTCTCGAAGCGCAGGCGCAGCATCGTGCGCGTGGCCCGCGCGGCGCGCCGCCCCTCGGAGACGATCAGGCCGAGGAAGATCGCCATCGCAGTGGCCGCGTAGAACGACAGCCGCGTGCCCAGCGTCAGCTGGTAGACGATCGGCGGCGCCAGCACCGGCACGCAGAACGCCATGCAGGCCACGAACCGCGACGACAGCACGATCAGCCCGACCGCCGCGATGCCGATCACCGTCGCGATCATCAGTGCCGCGGCCTCGGGCGACTGCAGCGGCAGCAGCCACGTTCCGATCAGGCCATAGACGACGCCGTCGATGGCGACGGCCCCCTCGTACAGGCGCCCCCAGCGCGGCTCGCCCGCGAGCCCGCTGCGCGCGTGGCGCCAGGCGATCACGACGCGGGCGGCGCAGACGAGCAGCTTCAGCGCCAGCCAGGCCAGCAGCGTCGTGTGCGCCACCACGTTCCACAGCAGGCTGCACAGCAGCAGGCCGATCGGCACGCCCAGCAGGTTGGAGATGCGCGTGCGTTCGAACAGCAGCCCGATCTGCGCACGCTCGACGCGGCGCTCGAGATCGCCCCAGTCCGGGTCACCGGTGTCGGTGGCACCTGTGGCGCGGGTGTCGGTGGGGGTACGCATCGTGCGACGGGATGCCGGTCGCGAATTCTCACATCGCCGGGCGGCCGCGCACCCACAATGACATCAATGAAGCGCCGAATCGTTCTCGCCCTCAGCGTGGCCGCGGCGGCGACCGCCACCGCCCAGCCCGTGGGCTACCGCTTCGACCCGACGCACAGCTTCGTGCACTTCGAGGTCATGCACTTCGGCACCGCGACGCTGCGCGGCCGCTTCGGCCCGCTCGAGGGCTACGCGACGCTGGATGCGAGCGCTCGCCACGGCAGCGTGTCGCTGCGCGTGCCGACGAAGATCGTCAGCACCGGGCTGCCGGTGCTCGACAGCCGGCTGCGCCAGGCCGACCTGTTCGACAGCGAGGCCCAGCCCGAAGCCTTCTTCGTCGCCGAGCGTTTCGTGTTCGACGGCGACAGGCTGCAGGAAGTGCGCGGCGAGATCACGCTGCGCGGCATCAACCGCCCACTGGCGCTGCGCGCGCAGCGCTTCTCCTGCGGCACGCACCCGATCCTCAAACGCCCCTGGTGCGGCGGCGACTTCGAGGCCGAGCTGCAGCGCAGCGACTTCGGCATGAGCTTCGGCCTGCCGCTGGTGGCCAACCGCGTGCGCCTGCTGGTGCAGGTCGAGGCGATCGCCGATCAATAGACCGTCGTCAACGCGCGGCCTGCCAGGCCGCGACGAACTCGCGCGCGACGGCAGCGATCTCTGTAATCGCCATGCCCGGCTTGAAGAGCTGGCTGCCGATGCCGAAGCCGCTGGCGCCGGCCTTCACCCACCCGGCCAGGCTCGCTGGCGTGATGCCGCCGACCGGCCACAGCCCGGTGCCCGCCGGCAGCACCGAGGCCATCGCCTTCAGCCCCGCCGTGCCGATCACCTCGGCCGGAAACAGCTTCAGCACATTCGCACCGGCGGCCAGCGCCGCGAAGGCCTCGGTCGGCGTGGCCACGCCGGGCGCCACGAACAGGCCGAGCTGGCGCGCGCGCGCGATCACGGCGGCATCGAAGTTCGGCGAGACCATCAGGCGGCCACCGGCGGCGTGCACCGCGTCGACATCGGCCGGCGTCAGCATCGTGCCGCCGCCGACCAGCGCATCGGCCGGCGCGTTGCGCGCGATCGTGGCGATGCCCTGCAGCGCGCCGGGCCGGTTCAGCGGCACCTCGACGATGCGAAAGCCGGCATCGAACAGTGCGCTCGCGACATCGGCGGCGCGTTCGGGCTCCAGGCCGCGCAGGATCGCCACCAGGGGTAGCCGTGCATCGCGAGTCGCCATGGCCCGGATGGTAACCGCGGGGCCGGTCGTGCCTCGCCGGGCTTCCGGCACGCCATTCCAGTTCAAACAGCTTTGACTGGCAGGTTGGAGCGCCTCGCCGCGGCACGCGTGGCGCTGCGTGCACGGCGCCGCGCTCACCACCCATCACCGGGTACGTAGAACCCACATGTCGGGTTACCCCCGGAACCGTTCCGGGGCCCGATCGGTATGGTTGCAGCATGAGCCGTCGATGTGCGGTGCGCGAACGCGCATAGCCGAACGACGCGCGCGGCCAGCACGGCGCGCACCCGTCCACCCTACGACATGGAGACAAGGATGACCGACAAGACCTCTCACGCGACGAACACGCCGGCGCCGACCGCCACGCCCCCGTCCCGTCGCCGCTTCCTGGGATCGGCGGCGGCCGGCGTGGCCGGCGCTGCGGCCCTGACGGCGCCGATGGTGGCTGTTGCCCAGTCGCCGGTGGTGCTGAAGATGCAGGGCGCCTGGGGCGCCAAGGACATCTTCAACGAGATGGCCGAGGAGTACGTCAAGCGTGTCAACGAGATGTCCGGCGGGCGCCTTCGCATCGACTACCTCGTGGGCGGCGCAGTCGTCAAGCCGTTCGAGGTGATGGACGCCACCAGCAAGGGCGTGCTCGATGCCTGCCACAGCGTGCCGGTCTACTGGTACGGCAAGAGCAAGGTCGCGTCGCTGTTCGGCTCCGGCCCGATCAACGGCTGCGATGCTCCGCAGACGCTGGCGTGGATCTACCGCGGCGGCGGCCTGGACCTCTACAACGAGCTGCTCAAGAAGATCAACCTCGACGTGGTCGGCTACTTCGCGATGCCGATGCCGACCCAGCCGCTGGGCTGGTTCAAGAAGCCGCTGGCCAGCGCGGCGGACCTGAAGGGCCTGAAGTACCGCACCGTCGGCCTGGCCGCCGACCTGATGCAGGAAATGGGCGTCAAGGTCACGCAGCTGCCGGGCGGCGAGATCGTGCCGGCGATGGACCGCGGCGTCATCGAGGCCTTCGAGTTCAACAACCCGACCTCGGACCGCCGCTTCGGCGCCCAGGACGTGGCCAAGAACTACATGATGGGCAGCTTCCACCAGGCGATGGAGTTCTTCGAGATCGCCTTCAACAAGAAGAAGCACGACTCGCTGCCCAAGGATCTGCAGGCCATCCTTCGCTACGCCGCCGAGGCGGCGTCCTCGTCCAACTGGTGGACGGCGATGGACAACTACTCGAAGGACCTCGACGAGCTGATCAACAAGGACAAGGTCAACGTGATCCGCACGCCGAAGTCGATCTTCGCCGAGCAGCTCAAGGCCTGGGACACGGTCACCAAGCGCCTGTCCGACGAGGATCCGTTCTTCAAGAAGGTGGTCGACAGCCAGCGCGCCTGGTCCAAGCGCGTGGCCAAGTACATGTTCCTCAACGAGGCCGACTACCAGCTCGGCTACGAGCACATCCACGGCAAGATCCCGGGTCTGTCCTGACCCTGCTTCGGGGAGCCGCGATGGGCGGCTCACCCCGGTTCCACGAAGGGAGGCCGTCGAGCCTCCCTTCTTCGTGAGGAGTTCCCATGATCCGCGGTGTCATTCGCACGATCGACCTGCTGAACAAGTCGGTAGGCCATGCGTTCGCCTGGTGCATCGTCATCCTGACCCTGGGCGTCAGCTACGAGGTGTTCGTGCGCTACGTGCTGCGCGACCCGACCAGCTGGGCCTACGACCTCAGCTATATCCTGTACGGTGCGATGTTCCTGATGGCCGGCGCCTACACGCTGTCCCGCGGCGGCCATGTGCGCGCCGACGTGTTCTCGCGGCGCTGGCGCCCGCGCACCCAGGCCACCGTCGAGCTGGTGCTGTACTTCATCTTCTACTTTCCCGGCGTGCTGGCGCTGGTCATCGCCGGCTGGGGCTACGGGCACGAATCGTTCGCCATCCGCGAGGTCAGCGTGAACAGCCCGGCCGGTGTGCCGGTGTGGCCGCTGAAGATGCTGATCCCGGCCGCCGGCGTGCTGCTGACGCTGCAGGGTATCGCCGAGGTGCTGCGCTGCCTGCTGTGCCTGAGGGAGGGCGCCTGGCCGCCGCGGCTGCATGACGTCGAGGAGCTGGAAAGCCAGCTGATCCAGAGCCACGCCACGCCGACCGACACCGCTGGAGCGAAGTCATGAGCAATCCCCAGCTCGCCCTGCTGATGCTGGGCCTGTTCATCTTCATCATCATGCTGGGCTTCCCGATCGCCTTCACGCTGATGGCGATGGGCGTGGCCTTCGGCTTCTACGCCTACTGGCAGCCCGACCAGACCTTCTTCGACAACCGCGTCTTCTACCTGTTCACGCAGAACACCTTCAGCGTGATGAACAGCGACATCCTCGTCGCCATCCCGCTGTTCCTGTTCATGGGCTACATGATCGAGCGCTCGAACATCCTCGACAAGCTGTTCCTCAGCCTGCAGGTGGCATTCCGGCGCGTGCCCGGCGCGATGGCGATCGCCGCGCTGGTCACCTGCGCGCTGTTCGCCACCGCCACCGGCATCGTCGGCGCGGTGGTCACCTTGATGGGCCTGCTCGCCTTCCCGGCGATGCTCAAGGCACGCTACGACCAGGGCATTTCCGCGGGGGTGATCTGCGCCGGCGGCACGCTGGGCATCCTGATCCCGCCGTCGATCATGCTGATCGTCTATGGCGCCACGGCGGGCGTGTCGGTGGTCAAGCTGTACGCCGCCGCGCTGATCCCGGGCTTCCTGCTCGCCGGCCTGTACATGGTCTACGTGGTGGTGCGCGCGCTGCTGAACTCGAACCTGATGCCGCGCCTGCCCGACGACGAGTCGCGCATGGGCTTCTTCCAGGTGGTCGTGCTGCTGTTCAAGGCCTTCGTGCCGCTGGCCACGCTGATCATGTCGGTGCTCGGCGCCATCCTGTTCGGGCTGGCCACGCCGAGCGAAGCCGCGGCGATCGGCGCGCTGGGTTCGGTGATCCTGGCGATCGCCTACCGCGCCATGTCGTGGGGCAAGCTGCGCGAGGCGGTCTACCTCACAGCGCGCACCTCGGCGATGGTGTGCTACCTGTTCATCGGCTCCTGGACCTTCTCGTCGATCTTCAGCTACCTCGGCGGCGAGGCGCTGGTGAAGGAGTTCGTGCTGGGCCTGGACCTGAACACGGTGACCTTCCTGCTGCTGACCCAGGTGATCATCTTCGTGCTCGGCTGGCCGCTGGAGTGGAGCGAGATCATCATCATCTTCGTGCCGATCTTCCTGCCGCTGCTGGAGCACTTCGGCGTCGACCCGATCTTCTTCGGCATCCTCGTCGCGCTGAACCTGCAGACCTCGTTCCTCACGCCACCGATGGCGATGTCGGCCTACTACCTGAAGGGCGTGGCGCCAGCGCACGTGCAGCTGGTGACCATCTTCAAGGGCTGCCTGCCGTTCGTCTCGATGGTGTTCGTTGCGATGGCCCTGATGTACATCTTCCCGCAGCTGGTGACCTGGCTGCCGGGCGTCCTGTACAGCCGCTGAACCATGACGATCGATCCCGCCGCTCTGGTCGCCATGAGCGCCGTCGAGGCCACCGGCCGCATGGCGGCCGGCGAGTTCTCGGCCACCGACTACGCACAGGCGCTGCTGCAGCGCATCGAACAGGTCGACCCGCAGGTGCAGGCCTGGGCGCACCTGGACCGGGCCCACGTGCTGGCACAGGCCGAAGGCGCCGACGAGCGGCACGCACTGGGCGAGCCGGACGCTGCGCTGTTCGGCATCCCCGTGGGGGTGAAGGACATCATCGACACGGCCGACCTGCCCACCGAGAACGGCACGGTGCTGCACGCCGGGCGCCAGCCGCACGACGATGCCTACGTGGTGCGCGCGCTGCGCGCCGCCGGCGCGCTGCTGATGGGCAAGACGGTGACCACCGAGCTCGCCACCTATGCGCCCGGCAAGACACGCAATCCGCACGACCCGAGGCACACGCCGGGCGGTTCGTCCAGTGGTTCGGCCGCCGCCGTTGCCGCCGGCATGGTGCCGCTGGCAATCGGCACGCAGACCAACGGCTCGGTGCTGCGGCCGGCGTCGTTCTGCGGTGTCATCGGATTCAAGCCGAGCGCCGGGCTGATCCCGCGCAGCGGCGTGCTGACGCAGTCGCCGCCGCTGGACGCGATCGGCGTGTTCGGCCGCCAGGTCGAAGACGTAGCGCTGCTCGCGCAGGTGCTGGCCGGCCATGACGTGGCCGACCCGGCGACGCGGCTGCGCGCCACGCCGCCGCTGCTGCGCACCGCCAGCAGCGACCCGGCCCTGCCGCCCACCCTGGCCTGGGTGGCCACGCCGTTCTGGGAGCGCATGGCGCCGGACGCGCGTGCCGCCTTCGAGGAGCTTCGATCGCTGCTTGAAGGCCGCATCGCGCCGTTCGAGCTGCCGGCCAGCGCGGCCGATGCCATCGGCTGGCACAAGCTGGTCATGGAGGCCGACCTCGCCGGCTCGTTCGCGGCCGAGTACGAGCGTGGCCGCGAGCAGCTCTCGGCCTCACTGCGCGCCCAGATCGAACGCGGCCGCCAGGTCACGGCGGTCGACTATCGCCGCGCGATCGCGCGCGTGCCGGTGCTCAACGAGGCCTTCGACACGGTGTTCGACAGCTTCGACGCCATCGTGACTCCGGCGGCGCTGGGGACCGCGCCCGAGGGGCTGGAGGCCACCGGCGACCCGATCATGTGCACCTTGTGGACCTTCCTCGGGCTGCCCTGCATCAGCCTGCCGCTGCTGCACGGTGCCAACGGCCTGCCGATCGGCGTGCAGCTCGTCGGCCGGCTCGGCGACGACGCGCGGCTGCTGCGCACGGCACGCTGGCTGACCCGAGCGGTGCAGCAAGCCTGCGCATGACCACACCCTCAATTCACTGGAGACGGCGATGAAGCTGGTATTCGGACTGATCGGTGCGTTGCTGATGATCCTGTTCGTCGGCAGCATCGTCATCAAGATCAAGGAAGTCGCGCTGGTGGCCGTCGTGCTGATCGGTGTCGTGATGATGCTGGTCGATCTCTGGCAGGCACGCAACGAGGCCGACACCTGAGCTTGACCGCGCTGAAGCCGCGGCACCCGCGAACCGCGCCAGAATGCGCGCATGGATGCTGCCCTGCCCGACCGCTCGCGCCTGGCCGCCCTGGTGGCCCGGCTCGAAGCCGGCCTGCTGGAGCGCGACACCGCCGTGCGGCTGGCCCTGCTGGCCGCGCTGGCCGGCGAACACGTGCTGCTGATCGGCCCGCCGGGCACCGCCAAGAGCGAACTGGCGCGGCGTCTGCACGGCGCCTTCGCCGGCGCACGCTACTTCGAGCGGCTGCTGACGCGCTTCTCGACCCCTGAAGAACTGTTCGGCCCGCTGTCGCTGAAGGCGCTCGAGCACGACCGCTACGAGCGCCTGATCGACGGCTACCTGCCGACCGCCAGCATCGCCTTCCTGGACGAGGTGTTCAAGGCCAACTCGGCGATCCTCAATGCGCTGCTGACCCTGCTCAACGAGCGCGAGTTCGACAACGGCAGCGCGCGTTTGCACACGCCGCTGATCAGCGTCGTCGGCGCCACCAACGAAGTGCCGGCCGAGGAGGCGCTGATGGCCTTCCACGACCGCTTCCTGGTGCGCGTGCCGGTGGCCGGCGTCAGCGACGCCGCCTTCGGCGCGCTGCTGGCGCTGGGCCCGCCGCCCGCCGGGCCCGCCACCCCGGCCGCGCCGATCGACGGCCAGACGCTGCGCGAGGTGATCGCGCAGCGCGACGGCGTTGCGCTGCCTGCGGCTGTGATCGACGCGCTCGCCGCGCTGCGCGCCTTCGTGCAGTCGCAGGGCATCACCGTCTCCGACCGCCGCTGGCGCCAGCTCGTCGGGCTGCTGCGCAGCGCGGCGCTGACCGAAGGCCGCGATGCCGTCGACCGCTTCGACCTCTGGCTGGTGCCCTATGTGCTGGCAGCGCAGCCGGCGCAGGTTCCGGCCCTGCAGGAGTGGTTCGTCGCCGAGATCGCGCGGGCCGCGCCGCAGGACGCACCGTGGCTGACGCGCGCCGTCGAGGCGTTCGAGAAGCAGCTGGAGATCGAGCTGTCCATGCCCGCCGAGGGCGGCGACGACAGCGCCGGCAAGCTCGCGCTGGCCCGTGCGATCGGCGGCGCGGGCGAAAGCGGCATGCTGCGGGTCGTCTCCTCGGCGCTGGAGGACGCGATGCGCCGCCGCTGGAGCCCGGTGCACGTGGCGGCGCGGCTGGCGCAGGTCGACGCGGTGATGCAGCGCGCAACCGAACCGCTGGGCGCGCTGCGCGAGCGCGCCGCCGCGCTGCAGCATGCGCTGGACGGGCGCCTGTGGCTGCCGCCCTCGCTGGCCGCCACGCTGCGCGGCAACCTGCAGCACACCATCGCCCTGCTCGAGTCGCTGCACACCCGCCTGGCCGCCGTGCGCGAGGGCTTCGCCGCGATGCCGCTGGACGAAGCGCTGCCGCAGGTCGAACCCGAGCCGATCGCCATCGGCGCCTGAAGTGGGTCGATCGACGGCCGTGAACGGACTCGACGCCCCCTACGACCGCCTGGGAGCGCTGCCGCGCGAGCTGTGGCTGCCCGGCCTGGTGACCGCCTGCGGCGACTGCGGCCAGCGGCTGGCCGACCTGCACGCCTGGCTGGCGGCGCTGGATGCCGGTGCGCTGCCCGACGCCGGCCACGACTTCGGCGATGCCGTCGCGGTGATGCCGCTGCGCACGGTGATCGGCGAACTCGACCTGCCCACACTGGCCCGCGGCGTGCCGGCGCTGGCCCAGCAGGTGCTGCGCACGATGCTGTGGCACCTCGACCGCGTCGTCGATGCGCAGCCGAGGCTGAGCCGCGAGGCTGCCATCCGCCAATGCGCCGAGGACTTCCGCGCCGAATGGACCCTCGAGAAGAGCGGCTGGGAGGAAGCGCTCGCGCTGATGCAGGGGCTGGGGGACCTCGCCCACCTGCGCTGGGACGAGTTGCGTGGCCGGCTGACCTCGCGCGAGTGGCGCGAGGCGCAGCGCATCGGCGCCATGCTGGCGCACCTGCAGCCGCTGGCCGATCTGATCCGCGCGCTCGGCCGCGCCCACCATCATCCGCAGCGGCCACCGGCGCGTTCGCCGCAGCCGGCGCTGCAGGACGCGCCGCTGCCGCTGGTCGTACGCGAGACCCGCCTGCCCGACGCGCCCGGCGAGCTGATGGGCATCCGCCACTCCGACCGCATCGAGCGCATGCTCGGCAGCGAGGCGGTGCAGATGCGCCACCCGGTGCTGCACAAGCTGTGGCGCGCCCGGCTGGCGGAGAGCCGGCTGCTCACCTACCAGAGCGAGGCGGTGCTGATCGAGCCGGTGCCCGACCCGCGCGGCCGTGCCCGCCGCCACGCGACGCCGCAGCCCGAGCGGCTGGAGCGCGGGCCGATCATCCTGGCCGTCGACACCTCGGGCTCGATGCGCGGCGCGCCGGAGAACATCGCCAAGGCGGTCGTGCTGGAGGCACTGCGCAGCGCACAGCGCGAGAAGCGCGGCTGCCTGCTGATCGCCTTCGGCGGCCCGGACGAGATCATCGAGCGCGACCTGTGCCCGGCCGAGCGCCCGCACGAGGGCATCGATGCGCTGCTCGAGCTGCTCGGGCAGAGCTTCGACGGCGGCACCGACGTTCAGGCGCCGATCGAACGCGCCGTGCAGCGCGTGCGCGAGTCGCACTGGCGCAGCGCCGACCTGCTGATCGTCAGCGACGGCGAGTTCGGCTGCACGCCGGCCACGCTGCAGCATCTGGAGGATGCGCGGCAGGAACTCGGCCTGCGCGTGCAGGGCATCCTGGTCGGCGACCGCGAGACGCTCGGACTGCTCGAGACCTGCGACGCCATCCACTGGCTGCGCGACTGGCGGCGCTTCGCCGGCGACACGCCACAGCGCGAGGCCTTCGTGCCGGTGCACACGCCGAGCCTGACGGCCCTGTACTTCCCGAATGCGCTGAACGCCCGCGCCGCGTCGACGGCGGCCCGCCGCGGCGGCTGAAGCCGTTGTTGCGCCGCCCGTGCCGCGCGCAGTGGTGACAAGCTGCAGCGGGCCGGCCCGTTCCGGCACCTTGGCGTGACGTTTGGTCACTGCCTGGGGGGCGGCGTCGGGCATCGTCGACGCTTCATGCCGCGTGATGACGGCAAAGGGAGCGGTATGCGCAAGGCAGTCGATTCGGCGAGGGCGTTGCGCTCGCTGTTTGCAGTCGTGGGCTCGGCAGCGATGCTCGGGGCCTGCGGTGGCGGGTCGGAGACATCCGCGCCGCCCACCGGAGGAACGCCCGCACCTTCACCCGCCCCGTCACCTGCGCCATCTCCGGCACCAGCGCCCTCACCGGCACCAGCGCCTGCGCCGTCGCCAGCACCGTCACCGGCCCCGTCACCTGCGCCTTCGCCGGCACCGGCACCGGCACCGGCACCTGCCCCCGCGCCGGCACCTGCTCCGGCTCCCGCCCCCGTCACCGCCAAGGACGCCTATCGCCTCGCCGATCAGGCCAGCTTCGGCGCCACCGAGACGCTGATCGCCGACATCCGCGCCCAGGGCCGCGCGCCCTGGATCGCGGCACAGATGAGTGCCTCCGCCTCGCGCTACAGCGCCGGCAACGGCGATGCGATCCACAAGAACACCAGCAACACCGGCTTCTGCGACCAGAGCGCCTACACGGGGCCGACCTGCTGGCGCGACTGGTATTCCAGCCAGCCGCTGGTGTGGGACTTCTACCGCAACGCCACGCAGAACAGCGACCAGCTTCGCCAGCGCGTGGCCTTCGCGCTGCAGCAGATCGTCGTCATCAACAACCTCGACGTCGAGGGCACCTACGGGCTGCGCAACTACCACAACACGCTGCTGGACAACGCCTTCGGCAACTACCGGCAGGTGCTGAAGAAGGTCACGCTGTCGCCGGTGATGGGCGACTTCCTCAACAACGCCAACAACGACAAGGCAGCGCCGAACGAGAACTATGCGCGCGAATTGCTGCAGCTGTTCTCGATCGGCACCTGCGAGCTCAATGCCGACGGCACGATCAAGGGCGGCGCCTGCGCGCCGACCTACAACAACGAGACGGTGCGCAACTATGCCTACGCGCTGACCGGCTGGACCTACCCGGCCGGCGGCGCGACGCCCTATGGCTGCTGGCCGAGCGGCACCAACTGCCGCTACTACGGTGGCGACATGGTGCCGGTGGCGAGCTACCACGACGCCAACGTGCGCCCGCTGCTCAGCGGCCGCAGCAAGCCGGCCGGCAGCACACCGGCCAGCGCGCTGGAACTGGTGCTCGACAGCGTGATGCAGCACCCGAACACCGCGCCGTTCATCAGCAAGCAGCTGATCCAGCATCTGGTCTCGAGCAACCCGAGCCCGGCCTACGTGCAGCGTGTGGCCGCGGCCTTCATCGCCGGAACGTACAGCGCCGAGGGCCGCAGCTTCGGCACCGGGCAGCGCGGCGACCTGGCCGCCACGGTGGCGGCCATCCTGCTCGACAGCGAGGCCCGCGCCGCGACGCCGGCGCGCACCGCCGGCAAGCTGCGCGAGCCGACGCTGATGTTCACCGGCGTGCTGCGCGCGCTCAACGGCCGCAGCGACGGCGAGGCGCTGGCCTGGTGGTGGGGCGAGACGCTGCGCCAGCATGTGTTCCGGCCACCCTCGGTGTTCAACTTCTACCCGCCCGACTACCCAGTGCCGGGCAAGGCGACGATGGTCGGCCCGCAGTTCGGCATCCACAACGCCAACTCGGCGCTGGAGCGGCTGAACTTCCTGACCTACCTGCTCTACTGGGGCGGCTCGACGGCGTCGACCTCGGTGCCCGGCGCCTTCGGCACCGCGGTCGACACCACGCCCTTCGAGGCCGATGCGGCCGACGCCGCCCGTCTGGTCGACCGGCTGTCGGTGCTGGCCACCGGCGCAGCGCTGCCCAGCGGCACGCGCACCCGCATCATCACGGCCGTCGAGGCATTCACCTCGGCGAACAACGACAACTGGCAGCGCGAACGGGTCAAGCAGGCCGCCTACCTCGTGTTCGCCACTCCGGCCTTCCAGGTGCAGCGATGAAGGAACGCGCCATGACGATCACTCGCCGCAACTGGCTCAAGGCCGCCGGCCTGCTCGGCACCACCGCCGGTGCGGGCGCGCTCGGCAATCTGCTGCTGCCGGCCACGCCGGCCCGCGCCGCCGACTACAAGGCACTGGTCTGCATCTTCCTGTACGGCGGCAACGACGGCCTGAACACCATCGTGCCGACCGACGCCACCCGCTATGGCCAGTACAGCGCGGTGCGCGGCGCGCTCGCGATCCCGCAGGGCAGCCTGCTCGGCCTGGGCAGCAGCGGCTACGGGCTGCACCCCTCGCTGTCGGGCCTGACCGCGGCCTGGAGCGAGGGGCGGCTCGCGCCGGTGTTCAACGTCGGCCCGCTGTACCAGCCGATCACCAAGACGCAGTTCCGCGCCGCACCGGACAGCTCCGACCTGGTGCCCGACAGCCTGTTCTCGCACAGCGACCAGCAACTGCTGTGGGAGAGCAGCAGCACCGACTCGCTGACGCGCACCGGCTGGGGTGGCCGCGCCGCCGAGGTGCTTGGTACGACCAACCCGGTGATCTCGGTGGGCGGCAACGGGCGCTTCGGGCTGTCGTCGCTGTCGGCACCGCTGGTGCTGCCCGACCCGGGCGCGACCTTCGGCGCCTACGAACTCGGCACCGACAGCTGGCGGCTGAGCTACGCGCCGCTGGTGGCACGCGCCGCAGCGCTGCGCGGCATCTACGACGAGGCGCAGAACAACGATCTCGCCGAGGTCTACGCCGGCATGCAGCGTGACGCCTTTGCCGTCTCCGACCGCCTGGCGGCGCTGATCAAGGTCACGCCCGGCGAGGCCGGCTCGGTCGCGGCGATCGACAACGCATTCGCGCCGCTGATCACCGACGGCAACGTCGCCGACGGCCTGCCGCGCCAGCTCTACCAGATCGCCAAGCTGATCGCCGGCAACGCCACCGTGCAGGGCAACCGGCAGATCTTCTTCGCGCAGCTCGGCGGCTTCGACACCCACGGCAACCAGATCGGCGGCAGTGCGATCACCGGCACCCACGCCACGCTGCTCAAGGAAGTGGGCGACGCGCTCGGCTGCTTCTACGCGGCGATGAAGGGGCTGGCCCTGTCCGACGCGGTGACTGCGTTCACGCAGAGCGACTTCGGCCGCACCTTCACGCCCAACAACAGCAGCGGCACCGACCACGCCTGGGGCAACAACCATCTGGTCATCGGTGGCGCAGTGAAGGGGGGGCTCACCTACGGCACCTACCCGACGCTGGTGCTCGGCGGCCCCGACGACGTCGGCGTCGACAGCTGGGAGCTGCAGGGCCGCTGGATCCCGACCAGTTCGGTCGACCAGTACGCGGCAACGCTGCTGTCCTGGTTCGGCGCGGACGCCGGCCAGCTCGACACGGTGCTGCCCAACCTGGCCAACTTCGGCAGCGCGCGCACGCTCGGCTTCCTCTAGAGCGCCCCGGCCGGCCCGTCGGCCGACTCTGCAGCCTGTCGGCCCGCGCCGACAGGCCGTCGCATCGTGCTCGCAGCGGACCGGCCGCGCCCGTACAGTGGCGGCCATCCGCTGAAGACCTCCGATGACGCCCCCGCCCGTGCCCCCCATTCCGCCGGTGCCGCCAGTGCCCCCGGTACCACCGGTGCCCCCCGCCGCGCGGCATGCGCCCTCCGGGTGGTGGTCGCCATTCACGAGCGCCGTCATGCGCGGCTACCACGCCTACGGCAGCTGGCTGGTCGGCATCAGCTGGAAGCGGTTCCTGCTGCTCTCGCTGCTGCTGCTGATCTCCACCGGCATCCTGCAGAACCTCCCGCCGTTCAACCTGAAATGGCAGACCTGGGAAGTGGTGCCGGAGAAGAAGAAGCCGGTGGTGAAGGTCGAACCCTCCGCGCCGGGGGCGAGTGCGCCCAAGGGCGAGGTCGAGATCAGCATCAACGAGGACGGCATCCGCATCCGCCGCGGCGCGGCCGCTCCCGCGGGCGCTGCGTCGGCGCCGGCGTCGGCACCGCTGTTCGACATCGGCCGCGAAGGCATCGAGATCAAGGTTCCGGCGGGAGCCGACAACGAGGCGGTGCGCGAAGCCGTGCGCGAGGCGCGCGATCAGATCAAGGAAGCCATCGACGAGGCACGCCAGGCCGCCGAAGAGGCGGCCGAGGAGGCCAAGGAGGCCGCGGCGGAGGCCCAGCAGCAGGCTGACGGCGTGGTGCGCATCGGGCCGGCCATGCGTGTGCGCCACACCAGCCTGGGCGAGTCGCTGCCGGAGATCGCGTTCCTGTGGATCGCGATGTCGATGATCCTGAAGATCACCTACAAGGGCCGCATGCAGGCCGAGGTCAAGGCCGCACAGGCCACCGAGACCGCCGAGGCCGAGTCGCTCAAGCGCCAGGTGGTCGAGGCGCGCATGGCGGCGATGCAGGCGCAGATCGAGCCGCACTTCCTGTTCAACACGCTGGCCTCGATCGACCACCTGATCGAGACCGACCCGAAGCGCGCCTCGGTGATGCAGAAGCACCTGATCGCGCTGCTGCGCGCCAGCATGCCGACGATGCGCGAGGCCAACGGCGCCGGCAGCGGCGTGCGCGACCTCGGCCGCGAGATGGCGGTGATCACGCCCTACCTGGAGATCCTCAAGGTGCGCATGGAGGACCGGCTGGTCACGCAGATCGACGTGCCCGAGGGCCTGCGCTCGGCCGCGTTCCCGCCGATGATGATCCAGAGCCTGGTCGAGAACGCGATCAAGCACGGCCTGGAGCCCAAGCCGGAAGGCGGGCTGCTGTCGGTGAAGGCCGAGATCGTGCACGGCAAGCTGGCCGTGACGGTGGCCGACACCGGCGTCGGCTTCGGCAAGGCGGCGACGGCCGGCACCGGCATCGGCCTGAACAACATCCGCGAGCGGCTGCAGCTGCTCTACGGCCGCAAGGCGACGCTGACGGTGGCCGAGAACCCGCCCGGCGGCACGCGTGTGACGATCACCGTGCCCTACGTGGCACAGGCCGGCGACGACGCTACGATGGCCGCATGAACAGCACCAGCGGCCTGAAGGCGGTCATTGCCGACGACGAGCGCCTGATGCGCGAGCAACTGCGTGCCCGCCTGGCCGAGGCCTGGCCGGAGCTGCAGATCGTCGCCGAGGCGAAGAACGGCACCGAGGCCGTGCAGCTCGTCGAGCAGCACCACCCCGACATCGTCTTCCTCGACATCCGCATGCCCGGCATGACCGGCGTTGAGGCAGCGCGCGCGATCGCGCAATTGCCGATCGGTGACGAAGTCGACGACGGCTGGAGCGGCTGCGAGATCGTCTTCATCACCGCCTACGACGAGTACGCGGTCGAGGCCTTCGAGCAGGGCGCGGCCGACTACGTGCTCAAGCCGGCCGAGCGCGAGCGACTGGCGCGCACCGCCGAGCGCATCGGCCGCCGCATCGCGCAGCGCGGCAGCGGCGAGGGCCCGGCGCTCGGCGGCATGCAGCAGTTGCTGCAGAAGCTGAGCTCGCACATGAACCCGGCGGGCGCGCCGAAGCTGAAGTGGATCCAGGCGACCGTCGGCCAGAGCATCCAGATGATCCCCGTCGACGACGTGCTGTTCTTCATCTCCGACGAGAAGTACACGCGCGTGCAGACCGCCTCGCTGGAGGCACTGATCCGCAAGCCGATCAAGGAGCTGCTCGAGGAACTGGACGCCGATCTGTTCTGGCAGATCCACCGTTCCACACTGGTCAACGTCAAGGCGATCGCCGGCGTCAGCCGCGACCTGCGCGGCCGCCAGCTGGTCAGCGTCAAGGGTCACCCGGAGAAGCTGGAGGTCTCGCGCAGCTTCACGGGCCTCTTCAAAGGCATGTAGCTGCCGGTGCCCGCTCACGCAGCGAGCCTGCGATGCACCACTGCGCCGCCCAGTAGCTGCCAAGCACCAGCAGCGAGGCTGCGGGCAGCGGTGCGGCGAACCTGTTCACCGCCAGCAATGCGTCGGAGAGCAGGAACAGCGCGCCGCCGATCGCACCGGACCAGGCGAGGCGCTCGCCAGCCGTGCCGCGCAGCGCCAGCCAGACCACCGCCGCCTGCGCGGCCATCGATGCGAGGCACACCACGTAGAGAAGCACCGGCAGGCGCAACGTCGCCGGCACACCCGGCCAGAGCACGGCGAGCACGAGCGAAGCGATCAGCGCATAGGTGGCGAACGGCTGCCAGCGCGCCGCGAATCGCACCCGCCCGTGGAACGCCACGATGTAGGCCAGGTGCGCGAACAGGAAGGCGATCAGCCCCGGCAGGAAACCTTGCTTCGGCCACAGCAGCGCCACGTCGCCGACCAGCGAGAGCACGAGGCCGGCGAGGATCCAGCGCCGCGCGGCCGGCTCGTCTGCGCCGCGGCGCGCCGCGTGCACGATCAGCAGCACCGTGGTCA
>NZ_CALRZC010000023.1:0-60036 GCF_943372545.1 Variovorax sp. YR752
CTCCGGGTCGAGGCCGAAGTTGCGCACCACGTTCGGATGCACCTGGCCCGAGCCGGCCACTTCCAGCCACTTGCCCTTCAGCGGGCCGCTGGCGAAAGCGATGTCGATTTCGGCGCTCGGTTCGGTGAACGGGAAGAACGACGGACGGAAGCGCAGTTCGAGCTCGTCGGTCTCGAAGAAGCGGTGGCAAAAATCGGTGAAGACGACCTTCAGGTCCTTGAAGCTGACGTTCTCGCCGATCCACAGGCCTTCGCACTGGTGGAACATCGGCGAGTGCGTCGCGTCGCTGTCGACGCGGTAGGTGCGGCCCGGCGCGATGACGCGGATCTCGGGCATGTGCTCCTTGCCGGCGTGCAGCTTCGCGTGGCGGCGCGCATAGCGCACCTGCATCGGCGAGGTGTGCGTGCGCAGGTTCAGCCAGCGGCCCTCGGCATCCTTCATGTCGACGTAGAAGGTGTCCTGCATCGAGCGCGCCGGGTGGTTCTCCGGGCTGTTCAGCGCGGTGAAGTTGTACCAGTCGGTCTCGATCTCGGGGCCGTCGGCGACGTCGAAGCCCATCGAGCCGAAGATCGCCTCGATGCGCTCGATCGTGCGCGTGACCGGGTGCAGGCCGCCGATGCCACGCTGGCGGCCCGGCAGCGTGACGTCGAGCGCCTCGGCCTTGAGCTGCGCCTCGAGCTCCGCCTGGCCGAGCGCGTCGCGCCGCGCTTGCAGCAGCGCCTCGACCTGCTGCTTGGCCGAGTTGATCTGCGCACCGCGCGCCTTCTTCTCCTCGACCGACAGCGCACCCAGCGCCTTGAGCTGCTCGGTGATGCGGCCGGACTTGCCGAGGTAGCGCGCCTTGGCGTTCTCGAGTTCGGCGGGCGTCGTCGCTGTCGCGAAGTCGGCCTTCGCATCGTCGACGAGGGGAGCGAGATCGTTCATCGCGTCGGGACCTGGAGATCTTTCAACACAAGAAAAAAGGCCGCACCAGAGGTCGGCCTTCGAAGCTGAACCCGCCACCGGAGCACCTGGGCGCTCCGGCAGCGCAGCGGATCAAGCGAGCTGGGCCTTCACCTTCTCGACGATGCTGCCGAAACCGGCAGGATCGTTGACGGCCATGTCGGCAAGGACCTTGCGGTCGATGTCGATGTTGGCCTTCTTCAGGCCGGCCACGAACTTGCTGTAGGTGAGTCCCAGGCCCCGGCTCGCCGCGTTGATACGGGCGATCCAGAGCTGGCGGAAGACACGCTTCTTGGTACGGCGGTCACGGTAGGCGTATTGCCCAGCCCGCATCACCGCTTCCTTGGCGATGCGGAACACGTTCTTGCGGCGGCCGCGGAAACCCTTGGCCAGTACCAGAATCTTCTTGTGACGTGCGCGGGCGGTGACACCACGTTTGACGCGAGGCATTTCTCTTCTCCTTCAGCAGTGGGTCAGAGACCGGCGAATGGCAGCATCTGCGCCATGTGGCCCATGTTGGTCTCGTGCACGGTCACGGCGCCACGCAGGTGGCGCTTGTTCTTCGTGGACTTCTTGGTGAGGATGTGGCGCTTGAACGCCTGGCCCCGCTTGACGGTGCCACCCGGGCGCACGCGGAATCGCTTCTTCGCGCTGCTCTTGGTCTTCATCTTGGGCATGACTGCTCCTTGTGTGTTGCTGCTGACAGGCGCCGGTGAAAACTCCACCGTCTTGTTGGCCTGCAGCCGCTTCTGACAGCACCCCGGCGACCAGACCGAGGCACTGAACTCTTCAAATCTTCACTTCCGCTTCGGCGCCAGCACCATGATCATCTGGCGACCTTCGAGCTTGGGCATGTGCTCGACGACCGAGACATCCGCCAGTTCGTCGCGGATGCGCTCGAGCAGCCGCATGCCGATGTCCTGGTGGGTGATCTCGCGGCCGCGGTAGCGCAGCGTGACCTTGCCCTTGTCGCCGTCTTCCTCGATGAAGCGGCGCAGGTTGCGCATCTTGATCTGGTAATCGCCCTCGTCCGTTCCCGGACGGAACTTCACTTCCTTGACTTCGACGATCTTCTGCTTCGACTTGGCTTCCGCCGCGCGCTTCTGCTCCTGGTACTTGAACTTGCCGTAGTCCATCAGGCGGCACACCGGCGGGTCTGCCTGGGCAACGATCTCCACCAGATCGACGTCCATCTCGCCGGCCATGCGCAGCGCTTCCTGGATGGCAACGATGCCCAGCGGTTCGTTCTCCGGGCCGTTCAGACGGACTTCGGGAGCCATGATCTCGCGGTTGAGCCGGTGCTTGCGCTCGGCGTTCGGAGTACGGCGGTCAGCAAAAGTAGCGATGGTTGGTACCTTTCGGCGGACTCCAAGGCAGAGAAGCCCAATAAAACAAACAGCGCGCCCGGCTCACCGGCGCAGCGCCACCGTGGTGGTCACTGCTTTCGGGTGATGTCTCCGACGATCCTCTCGATGAAGTCGCCTAGGGGCATCACGCCGAGATCCTGGTTGCCTCGTGCGCGCACCGCAACGGCCCCGTTTGCCTTCTCCTTGTCACCAACGACGAGGATGTACGGGACCTTCTGCATGGAATGCTCGCGGATTTTATAGGTTATTTTCTCGTTCCGCAAATCGCTGCCAACTCTAAGTCCTTGTTTTTGCAGCGTTTTGACCACCTCCAGCGCGTAGTCGCTCTGGGCGTCGGTGATGTTGAGCACGCTGACCTGCCGCGGCGCCAGCCAGGCCGGCAGCGCGCCGGCGTGCTGCTCGATGAGGATTCCGATGAAACGCTCCAGGCTGCCGACGATCGCCCGGTGCAGCATCACCGGATGACGGCGCGAGCCATCTTCGGCGACGTACTCCGCGCCCAGCCGCTCGGCCATCGAGAAATCGACCTGCATCGTGCCGCACTGCCACTGCCGGCCGATCGCGTCCTTCAGCGTGTACTCGATCTTCGGCCCGTAGAAGGCACCGTCGCCCGGGGCGATGACGAACTCGACGCCCGAGCGGCGCAGGCTTTCCATCAGCGCGTACTCCGCCTTGTCCCAGACCTCGTCCGAGCCGATGCGTGCCGCCGGCCGCGTGGCGACCTTGTAGATGATCTCGGTGAAGCCGAAGTCGGCATAGACCTTCTGCAGCAGCGCCGTGTAGGCCACGCACTCTTCGAGGATCATGTCCTCGGTGCAGAAGATGTGGCCGTCGTCCTGCGTGAATCCGCGCACGCGCATGATGCCGTGCAGGCCGCCGGTCGGCTCGTTGCGGTGGCACTGGCCGAACTCGCCGTAGCGCAGCGGCAGGTCGCGGTAGCTCTTGATGCCCTGCTTGAAGATCAGGATGTGGCCGGGGCAGTTCATCGGCTTGAGCGCGTAGTCGCGCTTCTCCGACTCGGTCGTGAACATGTTCTCGCGGTATTTGTCCCAGTGGCCGGTCTTCTCCCACAGCGCCTTGTCGAGCAGTTGCGGGCCCTTGACCTCCTGGTAGCCGTTGTCGCGGTAGACGCGGCGCATGTACTGCTCGACCTCCTGCCACAGCGCCCAGCCCTTGGGGTGCCAGAACACCGTGCCGGGCGAATGCTCGTCGAGGTGGAACAGGTCGAGTTCGCGGCCGAGCTTGCGGTGGTCGCGCTTCTCGGCCTCCTCGAGCATCGTCAGGTGCTTCTGCAGGTCGTCCTTGCTCGCCCACGCCGTGCCGTAGATGCGCTGCAGCATCTCGTTGCGGTGGTCGCCGCGCCAGTAGGCACCGGCCACCTTCATCAGCTTGAAGTGCTTCAGGCGCCCCGTCGACGGCACGTGCGGGCCGCGGCACAGGTCCTCGAAGGCGCCTTCGCGGTACAGCGACACGTCCTCGCCCTGCGGGATGCTCGAGATGATCTCGGCCTTGTAGTGCTCGCCCAGCGCCTTGAAGTAGGCCACCGCCTCGTCGCGCGGCAGCACGCGGCGCTCGACCTTCTCGTCCTTCTTCGCCAGTTCGGTCATCTTGGCTTCGATGGCCGCCAGGTCCTCCGGCGTGAAGGGGCGCTTGTAGGCGAAGTCGTAGAAGAAGCCGTTCTCGATCACCGGGCCGATCGTCACCTGCGCCTCGGGGAACAGCTCCTTCACGGCGTAGGCGAGCAGGTGAGCCGTCGAGTGGCGGATCACCTCGAGGCCGTCGGCATCCTTGTCGGTCAGGATGGCCAGCGGCGCATCCGCGTCGATGCGGAAGCTGGTGTCGACCACACGGGCGGCATCGCCCTGCCCCACACGGCCGGCGAGCGCCGCCTTGGCCAGGCCGGGGCCGATGGACGCGGCCACCTCGGCAACCGTCACCGGGCCGGGAAACTCGCGACGCGAACCGTCGGGCAACTGAATCGAGACCATCACTGACTCCAAAAGCAAAAAGGCGCGGACCGTGCCGCGCCTCGAATCAACAGGGAAGAGAAGGAAGGGTCGACGCGCGCAGCTTCGCTAGACCCGAAAGGTCCAGCTCGTAGTCCGCGGTGTCATAACCGTCATGCCTTTCTCGCCCTTGCTGGTTGGAGCCGTGATTGTATTTCAGTAGCGGTGGAGCTGATTGTTCTCGATGCGCACCCGGTCGCCGATCCGCAGGTCGCCCGGCTGGGCGTAGTCGAAGGTTCGCATCTGCCCGCTCTGGGTGAGGATGGCGATGCGATAGAAACTTTGCGCGCCACGCTGGTTCTTCTCGATCTGGTTGCCGATGATCGCGCCGCCCACCGCACCCACCGCGGTGCCGGCATCGCGGCCCGAGCCGCTGCCGATCTGCCGGCCGACGACGGCGCCGATCACGCCGCCGAGCAGGGCACCGCCGCCGGACGTCTGGCTCTCGGCGCGCACCAGGTCGACGCTTTGCACTTGACCGTATTCGACGCGGTAGCCGGAGGCGGACGGGGTGGGCGGCGCAGGCTGCGTGGCGGGGTGAACGGCGCAGCCGGTGGCGACCAGCGTCGCGAGCAGCGCGGCACCCAGTGTGACGGCTCGTTGCATGTGCTTCTCCAGGGGTTGGCAGTCCCTCCTCAACGCCGCAGCACGCGGCGGGAAGCACAACGGGCGAGCAAAGAAGTGTTGCTCGCCCGTCAGGCCGTGCCGGCCCGCCTCACTGCACCGGATCGGGCTCCGTGTCGTCCGGCCCCGGCGGGGCGAAGCTCGCCGCGTCCAGCGGCTCGCGATCCTCTGGCGCAGTGGCCGTGAGCAGCGCCAGCCAGCGCTTCATGCCGCCGACACTGGCGCTGGCGCTGTCGGGCACCGACTCGGTCGCCTCCAGCGCGTCGCCGCCGCCACCTCCACCGCAGGCGCCCAGCACCAGCACCGCGGCAGCACATCCCATCAGGGTGCGAATGTTCATCGTGTGCTCCTTACTGCGCGCCGGGCATCGGCGTGTTGAGGTACGGGAAGCCCGCGAGCAGCGGCACCACCGCCTGGTCGACGGCATCGTGCAGCTTGAACGCGGTCTCCTTCAGCGGCACGGCCGAGGGCTTGCACGCGGCGCCGAAGCCGAAGGCGTTGGTGTCGCCGTTGGCCATGCAAAGCCCGCCCATCACCGCCACCAGCGAGATGTCGACGATGTCGTCCTTCGGCCGGCGGCCATTCGGGAAGCCGGCGAAGTCGTTGCCGCCCGACAGCACGCTGCCGACGATGCCCAGCCGGTTCTGCTGCGCGAAGGGCACTGGCGCGATGCCGGTGTTCAGCCGCAGTTGCTCGGAGGCGACCACGCCGGCCGGCTGATTCACGCCGGGAATGCCGGTGAGAAAGGTGGTGACCAGGTCGGTGCGCGGGAAGTTGGTCGGCGCGGTGTTTGGCAGCGCGAGCGCGATCTCCAACAGCGCCGGCAGCGTCGGGTTGGTCACGTAGTCGGCGAACTGGCCGTCGTCCTTCGGCTTGGAGCCGTTGAAGCGGTCCTTGTCGGGCAGGCCGATGACCACTTCGTTGACCAGCGGCATGCCCAGGCGCGAGACCTGCGTCCAGGCGCCGCCGCTGATCGCGGTGGTCTGGTGGCCGGCCTTGGGCGTCGGGTCAAGCAGCGAGCCCTGGCGCAGGCTGGCGGTGGTCCACGCGCCGATCACCGGTTCGCTGGCCTGGGTCAGGCAGCTCTTGTGCACTTCCAGCGCCAGCGAGGTCACGTTGGCATCGTCAATCGTGTTCGGCGCGGCGTTGATCAGCGTCGGGTCGGTGATCACCGCCACCGGCGCATTGACCAGGTCAAAGATCGTGCCGAGGTTGACCGCGAAGGCCTCCTTGCGCTGACCGACGAACATCTTCGCCGGCATGCTGCAGCCGGGGATGTTGACGTTGTAGATGTGCTTGGCCGCATAGCCGGCGTAGTCCGGAATCGTCTTGGTGCCGATGTTGTCGACCGGCTTGTCGAAGGTCTTGCCGCCGCCGCTGGCGTTGCTGATCGCCGAGCGCGAGCCCGTGCGGCGGTCGCCGCGCACGACGTCGACGCTGTAGGTTTCGGTGACGTTCAGCGCTGCCGAGCGCAGGCCGCTGACCTGCCCGGCCTGCGTCAGCGGGATCGCGACGTTCTTGCCGCCCACCGGCAGCGCGATCGAGTTCAGCTTGTTCTGGAAGCGGAACTGGAAGCTGATGTCCTCCTTCGCATCGCCGTTGTTGTCGACGTGGATCTCGTACAGCGCGTTCGGGTCCATCTTGAAGTAGTTGGGCCCGCCGTACGGCGCCTGCAGCGGCTGGTAGTTGGCGATCAGCGTGACGTAGCCGTCGCGGCCCGCCTCGTAGCTCATGAACATGTAGAGGTCGGTGCCGTCCACCTTGGGCGCCGTCGTGATGAACGGCGCTTCGCGGTGGCTGGACGCCAGTGCCGTGGCGGAGATGCCGGCGGCAACGAACGCGGCGGCCAGCGGCAGCGCGCGCAGGGAGAAGTGCTTCGCAGAGGTCATGGTCTCTTCCTTGGGGTCGTGGATGCTCCGGCCCCATTGATCGGGACCGATCTCTCGACGCCACACGTGCGGCCGCTTGCGGTGTCTGGCGGGCTTTACGCGGGCGGGGAAGAAACGGATGCAGCGTCCGCTGCTTCAGGCGCCCTGACGCGTCGCGCGGATGCGCGCGGCGAACTCCTCGCGCAGCTGGCGGCGCACCTTGGCCGCCTCGCTGCGGCGCTGTTGGTCGGGCGTGACGGGCACCAGCGGCGGCACGACGGCCGGCTGGCGCGCGTCGTCCAGCGCCACCATGGTGAAGAAGCAGCTGTTGGCGTGGCGAACGGTCTGGCGCCGTATGTCTTCGGTCACCACCTTGATGCCCACCTCCATCGAGGTGCGGCCTGTGTAGTTCACGCTGGCCAGGAAGCTGACCAGTTCCCCGACGTGGATCGGCTCGCGGAACATCACCTGGTCGACCGACAGCGTCACCACGTAGCGCCCGGCGTAGCGGCTGGCGCAGGCATAGGCCACCTGGTCGAGCAGCTTGAGGATGGTGCCGCCGTGCACGTTGCCGCTGAAGTTCGCCATGTCGGGCGTCATCAGCACGGTCATCATCAGTTCGTGGTTGGGCAGGTTCATGACAGGCTCCAGGGTCTAGACAAGCGGCTGCACTTCGATGCGCGACGGATCCTCGAGCCAGCGGGCAAACTCCTCGGCCAGGCGCTCGCTTTCCTGCACCGCACGCGTCCACGCCCGCACGCGTGCTGCGAGATCGTCGCCGTAGCGCTTGAAGTCGTTGCGGTCGGGCAGCTTCGCGTCGGGCAGCGTGGCGACCCATTCGGCGCGCGGCGACAGCACGATCACGTTGTCGAGGTGCGCCGTCGCGCGGTGGCGGTGGCGCAGCGCCTTGTCGAGCCAGCCGGGGATCACGGTCTTCTGGAAGTGGGGGTAGAGCACCAGGCCTTCGCCCATCGAGGCGTAGTCCAGGTGCAGGTGGTAGTCGGTGATACCGCCGTCCCAGTAGGCGCCTTTCGGGCCACCGGGGACGTCATGCACCGCCTGCAGCCAGAACGGGATCGAACAGCTCGCCAGGATGCTCGGCTGCAGGTTGCGCGCCTCCAGCGGCACGACGTGGGTGCGGAAGTCGCGCAGGTGCAGCGGCAGCGGCTCGCGCGGGTCGGAGAAGATCACCCGCTCCAGCCAGCCGCCCATGGCCTTGCGGCTCACCGCGTTGGTGGCGAACGCGCCGAGGTAACCCAGCGGCGTGCGCAGCCGGCCCTCGCGGCCGAGCAGGTGGCGGCCGCGGCTGGTGAACACGTGCAGGCGAAAGCGCGGGTGACCGAGCACCTCGGCCTCGCGCGTGCCGAAGCGCTCGGTCAGTTTGGCGCCGAACACCTGGCTGACATGCGCGGCCTTCGGCGCCTTGCCCGGCGCGTGCTCGTAGGTCTGGGCGATGTAGTCCTCGGCCATCTGCGCGAAGGCCTGCCGCGGCTGCGGCAGGCAGGCGGTGGCCATGCGCCAGGCGCCGATCGAGGCGCCGAGCAGGTGCACCGCCGGGCCGGGGCCGGCGAGCCAGTCACCGAACAGGAAGCGGTCGAGCGGGCTCAGCACCAGGCCCTTGGGGCCGCCGGCCGCGGCGGGGATCGCGCGCACGTCACCCGGCCGCAGACCGTGGTCGCGAAGGTGGCGCAGCGCGCGCGGGCCGGCGTGGATCTGCAGGGCTTGCATGGGCTCGCACTGTAGCGAAGCGGCCGCTACGATCGCTGCCATGGCACACGAGCACCACGATCACGATCATCAGCACGGACACGATCACGAACACAGCGAACTCGGCGAGATGGACCTGCGCGTACGGGCGCTGGAGACGGTGCTCGCCGCCAAGGGCTACATCGATCCGGCCGCGCTCGATGTGTTGATCGACACCTACCAGACGAAGATCGGCCCGCGCAACGGTGCGCGCGTCGTCGCCCGTGCCTGGGCCGATCCGGCCTTCCGCGACTGGCTGCAGCGCGACGCCAACGCAGCGATCGCATCGCTCGGCTACACCGGCCGCCAGGGCGAGCACATGGTGGCGGTGATGAACACACCCGAGGAGCACCACATGGTCGTCTGCACCCTGTGCAGTTGCTACCCCTGGCCGGTGCTCGGCCTGCCGCCCACCTGGTACAAGAGCGCGCCCTACCGCTCGCGCGCGGTGAAGGATCCGCGCGGTGTGCTGGCCGACTTCGGCGTCACGCTGCCCGAGGCCACGGGCATCCGCGTCTGGGATTCGACCGCCGAGGTGCGCTACCTGGTCATCCCGATGCGCCCGCCCGGCAGCGACGGCCTGACGGAGGAACAGCTCGCCGCGCTGGTGACACGCGACTCGATGATCGGCACCGGCCTGGCCAGGTCGCCCGCGGAGGCAGCATGAGCTACACCACGCACGCCGACCTCGGCGGCCGCGACGGCTTCGGCCCCGTCACGCCCGAGCCCGAAGGCGAGCTCTGGCACGAAGCCTGGGAGCCGCGCGCACTGGCATTGACGCTGGCGATGGGCGCCACCGGTTCGTGGAACATCGACCAGAGCCGCAGTGCCCGCGAGACGCTGCCCGACTATCCGCAACTCAGCTACTACCGCATCTGGCTGGCCGCGCTGCAGCGGCTGATGGTGGAGCGCGGCATGGTCACCGACCACGAGATTGCCGAGGCTCGTGCTCAGGTGGAGCCGAAGCGGCTCACCCGCGTGCTGTGGGCGGACATCGTCCCCACCGTGCTCGCCAAGGGCTCGGCCACCGAGCGCCCTGCGCTCACGCCGGCGCGCTTCACGATCGGCGACCGCGTGCGCACGCGCAGCGGACATGTCGAGCACCACACCCGCCTGCCCGGCTATGCACGAGGCCGCGTCGGCACGGTCGAGCGCGTGCACGGCACGCATGTCTTCGCCGACGCAAATGCGCAGGGCCTGGGCGAGCAGCCGCAATGGCTCTACACCGTGGCCTTCGATGGCCGCGAGCTGTGGGGCGATGACGCGCAAGACGGCCTCGTCGTCTCGGTCGATGCCTGGGACAGTTACCTGGAACCCGCATGACGAACCCAGCCTTCCTGCCCGGCCAGCCGCTGGCCGGCGACGAACCGGTGTTCCGCGAACCCTGGGAAGCGCATGCCTTCGCGATGGCGGTGAGCCTGCACCAGCGCGGCCTGTTCACCTGGGCGGAGTGGGCGGCTGCGCTGGCCGCGCAGATCGAGCGCGCGCAGGCCGGCGGTGATGCCGATCTCGGCGACACCTACTACCACCATTGGCTGGCCACGCTGGAGGCGCTGGTCGCCGAGAAGGGCGCCAGCAGCGCCGACGAGCTCACCCGCTATCGCGACGCCTGGGACCACGCCGCCGACCGCACGCCGCACGGCCAGCCGATCGAACTGCAGCCGCGCGACTTCGGCGCCGCCTGAGAACTCCCAGGGCCGGGCTGCGCCCAGCCCGCCCCCCGCGGGGGTCAAGGAAACTTGGGGCGGCCCGGCGTTTCCTTGAGAGCGCGCCCTACTTCGGCGACTGCAGCTTCGCGAACGCCGCCGCCATCGCCGACGGGCCAGCCGCTGCCGATGCACCTCCGCGCGGCGCCCCCGGCCGCTCGCCGCGCCCGGCCGGGCGGAAAGCGTTGTCTCCGCGTTCGCCCTTGGCTACCGGCTTCGCGTCGAGCTTCATCGTCAGCGAGATGCGCTTGCGTGCCAGGTCCACCTCCAGCACCTTGACCTTGACGATGTCGCCGGTCTTGACGACCTCGCGCGCATCGTTGACGAACTTGTTGGCCAGCTGGCTGACGTGCACGAGCCCGTCCTGGTGCACGCCCAGATCCACGAACGCGCCGAACTGCGCCACGTTGCTGACCGTGCCCTCCAGCGTCATGCCGGGCTGCAGGTCCTTGATGTCTTCCACGCCGTCGTTGAAGCGCGCCACCTTGAAGTCGGGGCGCGGGTCGCGGCCGGGCTTCTCGAGCTCGGCGAGGATGTCCTTGATCGTGATGGCGCCGAACCTGTCGTCGGCAAAGGCCTCGGGCTTGAGCGTGCGGATCACGTCGCTGCGGCCCATCACCTCGGCGATCGGCTTGGCCACCTGGGCCAGCAAACGTTCGACCACCGGGTAGGTCTCGGGGTGCACGCTCGACTGGTCGAGCGGGTTGTCGCCGTCGCGGATGCGCAGGAAGCCGGCGCACTGCTCGAAGGTCTTGGCGCCGAGGCCGCTGACGTCGAGCAGTTGCTGGCGGTTGCGGAAGGCGCCGTTCGCGTCACGCCAGCGCACGATGCTTGAGGCCACCGCACCGCTCAGACCCGACACACGCGACAGCAGCGGCGCCGACGCGGTGTTCAAGTCCACGCCCACCGAGTTCACACAGTCCTCGACCACCGCGTCCAGGCTCTTCGCCAGCTCGCTCTGGTTGACGTCGTGCTGGTACTGGCCGACGCCGATGCTCTTCGGGTCGATCTTCACCAGCTCGGCCAGCGGATCCTGCAGCCGCCGCGCGATGCTCACCGCGCCGCGCAGGCTGACGTCGAGCTCCGGCAGTTCCTTGCTGGCGAACTCGCTGGCCGAGTAGACCGAGGCGCCGGCTTCGCTGACGACGATCTTCTCGAGCTTCATGTCCGGCGCCATGGACTGGATGCGCTTGATCAGGTCGGCGGCCAGCTTGTCGGTCTCGCGGCTGGCGGTGCCGTTGCCGATGGCGATCAGGTTCACGCCGTGCGTGGCGACCAGGCGGCCGAGCGTGTGCAGCGAACCTTCCCAGTCCTTGCGTGGCTCATGCGGGTAGACGGTGTTGGTGTCGAGCACCTTGCCGGTGGCGTCGACGATGGCCACCTTGCAGCCGGTGCGGATGCCGGGGTCCAGGCCCATCACCACACGCTGGCCGGCCGGCGCGGCGAGCAGCAGGTCGCGCAGGTTCTCGGCGAAGACCTTGATCGCAACCTTCTCGGCCTCTTCGCGCAGGCGCGAGAACAGGTCGCGCTCCAGGCTCAGGCTGAGCTTGACCTTCCAGGTCCAGGCGATGGTCTTGCGGATCAGCTCGTCGCCCGGCCGCTTGCCGTGGCGCCAGCCGAGGTGCACGGCGATGCGGCCTTCGGCCAGCGTCGGCTGTCCGGGCACGACCTCTTCTTCGAGCACCAGCTTGGCGTCGAGGAACTCCTGCGTGCGGCCGCGGAACACCGCCAGCGCGCGGTGCGAGGGCACGGTGCGGATGGTCTCGGCGTAGTCGAAGTAGTCGCGAAACTTGGCCACGTCGGCGTTGTTCGGATCCTTGCCGTCCATCAGCTTGCTCTGGAACAGGCCCTCGGCCCACAACCACTCGCGCAGCTTGCCGACCAGCACCGCGTCTTCCGCCCAGCGCTCGGAGAGCAGGTCGCGGACGCCGTCGAGCACCGCATGCACATCGGCAAAGCCGCCGTCGACATTGATGAAGGCCGCCGCCTCGGCCAGCGGCTCCAGCGACGGGTCGGCGAACAGTTTGTCGGCCAGCGGCTCCAGGCCTGCCTCGCGGGCGATCATGCCCTTGGTGCGGCGCTTCGGCTTGTACGGCAGGTAGAGGTCTTCCAGCTCCTGCTTGGTCGGCGCCGCGTCGATGGCAGCGCGCAGCTCGGGCGTCAGCTTGCCCTGCTCGTCGATGCTCTTGAGCACCGCCGTGCGGCGCTCTTCCAGCTCGCGCAGGTAACCGAGGCGCGACTCCAGCTCGCGCAGCTGGATGTCGTCCAGGCCGTCGGTGGCCTCCTTGCGGTAGCGGGCGATGAAGGGCACCGTGGCGCCGCCGTCGAGCAGTTCGACGGCCGTGTTCACCTGGGCCGGCCGAACCTTCAGCTCGGCCGCGATCTGCAGAAGAATCTTGTCCAAATCCGGGGGGCCCGCAGGGGGCGGTTTCGCGAAGCGGCGCAGTGTGCCACAGGGGTGTTTGCGACTCGTTACCCCGGCGCTGTGCTAGCGAGCCGAGCCGCCGCGCCCTGCCCGGCGATTCGTCCACTGGCCAGGCTGGCGGTGAGCAGGTAGCCGCCGGTGGGCGCTTCCCAGTCGAGCATCTCGCCGGCGCAGAAGACGCCGGGCAGCGCCTTCAGCATCAGATGCGCGTCGAGCGCATCGAGGCGCACGCCGCCGGCCGTGCTGATCGCCTCGTCGATCGGGCGCGCGGCCACCAGCGGGATCGGCAGCGCCTTGATCGCCGCGGCCAGTGCGGCCGCATCGGCGAACACCTCGCGCGGCAACAGTTCGTGCAGCAGCGCGGCCTTGGCGCCGTCGATGCCGAGCCGGCTCTTCAGGTGGGTGGACATCGAGCGCGAACCGCGCGGCCGTGCGACCTCGGCATGCACGAACTCGGCGGGGCGCTCGGGCAGCAGGTCGACTTCCGCGATGGCGCGGCCCGTCGCTGCGATCGTTTCGCGCAGAAACGGCGAGGCCGCGTAGACGAGGCTGCCCTCGATGCCGCTTTCGGTGAGCACGAACTCGCCACGCTGCTCGAAGCGCCGGCCGTCAGGCGCGGCACAGCGCAGCGCCACGTTCTTCAGCGGCGCGCCGGCAAAGCGCTCGCGCAAATGTTCGCTCCAGCCCGCCACGTCGAAGCCGCAGTTCGACGCCCGCAATGGCGCGAGGTCGATGCCGCGCTCGGCCAGCAGCGGCACCCAGGCACCGTCGGAGCCGAGCCGCGACCAGCTCGCACCGCCGAGGGCGAGCACGACGCAGCGGGCGTGCACGAGCCGTTCGCCCGCGGGCGTGGCGAAACGCAGGGCATGTACACCGCTGCGCGACTCGCCCCAGCCGAGCCAGCGATGCCGCATGTGCAAGCGCACGCCACTGGCGCGCAAACGGTGCAGCCAGGCACGCAGCAGCGGCGCAGCCTTCATGTCGGTCGGGAAGACACGCCCGGAGCTGCCGACGAAGGTGTCGACGCCGAGCGCCTTCGCCCAGTCGCGCAAGGCCTGCGGGCCGAACTCATGCAGCCAGGGGGCAAGCTGCTCGGATGCCTGCCCGTAGCGGCCGAGAAAGGGCTCGATCGGCTCGCTGTGCGTCAGGTTCAGCCCGCCCTTGCCGGCCAGCAGGAACTTGCGGCCGACCGAGGGCATGCCGTCGAAGAGGTCGACCTGCACACCGGCGCCGGCCAGCACCTCGGCCGCCATCAGGCCGGCCGGACCGCCGCCGATGATGGCGACGGCAAGTGCTTCGGTGGTCGGCGAATCGGTCATCGGGTGGTGGCGTCTCAGGGCGGCGCAGTGTGACACAGCGCCTGCTGTCAGATGCCCGCCGTGCCGGCGACCAAGCCGCATGACGATCCGCCTGCGCTTCCTCCTGCCTGCCCTCCTGCTCGCCGCCCTGCCGGCTGCCTTTGCCCAGGCACAGAGCTGCACGGCGCGCAGCGGCGACAGCATTGCGCCGGTGATCGAGCTCTATACCTCGGAGGGCTGCAGTTCCTGCCCGCCGGCGGACCGCTGGCTGTCGTCGCTGCCGCTCGAGTCGGCGATGGTGCCGCTGGCCTTCCATGTCGACTACTGGGATTCGCTCGGCTGGCCGGACCGCTTCGCCTCGCCGGCGTTCACGCGCCGCCAGAACGAACAGCGCGCGGTCAACGGCGCGCGGGTCAACTACACGCCGCAGGTGGTGGTGCAAGGCCGCGACCGGCCCGACTGGCCACGCCTCGCGCTGCCGCTGGCCATCGGCACGGCGCCGCTGGTCGACATCACGCTGCAGGGCGACGGACGGGGCTTCGAGGCCACCGTGCGGCCGCGCCCAGGCGCACCCGAGCGCCTCGCCGCCTTCTGGGCGGTCACCGAGAGTGGCCACCGCAGCCGCGTGACGGCGGGCGAGAACGCCGGCGAGAAGCTGGCGCACGACCATGTGGTGCGCCAGCTGCACCGTGTGCCGCCGTGGACCGGCGCCGAGATCCGCCTGAGCTTCGCGCCGTCGCTGCCCGCCGATGCGGCGCATCCGCGCGCCCTGAGCCTGGTCGTGCTCGACGCGGCCAGCGGCCGGCCGCTGCAGGCGCTACGGCTGCGCTGCTGAATCGGCCGGCTGCTCCGGCCGAGGCCAGACGAGCTCGAAGAACTCGAGCACCAGTTCGCTCGTCTCGCCGATCTCGAAGCCCTCGCGCTCGGCCTGTTCCGACCATTGCTGGCGGTGCGCCACCAGCCACCAGCGCAGCGTCAGGTCACCCTCGCCGGCGTTGAAGGCGAACTCGTCGTCGATCTGATTGAAGTGGCGCAGCTCGACGTGGGTGTTGCGAACGATCGCCCGCGGGTGGCCGGCGCCGTCGAGCACCACGACATGCTCGCCCGGTGCGGGCAGCGCCTCGAGATCCTTCTCGAACTCTCGCCTGAGCGTGGCGTGGGCGCGCTTGACGCCGTTGCCCACCAGCAGCGCGAGCTCGTCGGCCAGGGCGCGCGTCGGGCCGAGGGCCGTGGCCGAGAAGCCCTCGACCTTCACGCCGCACTCGCGCTGGTAGGCCAGCCAGAAGGCTTCGATCTCGTCGCTGCGGCCGGGCGCGGGGGGGTCGTCCGGTCGTGCCATCAGTCGCTCTCGCGCAGCGCCTTGCGCAGGCCTTCGGCGATCTCGGGCTTGAGCGCGAACGGGTCGGTCGGGTTGCGGCCGAGCATGACGTCCTCCAGCCGCACCTGCACGCTGGCCAGCGACTTCGGGTGGCTGTAGATGTAGAAACGGCCCTCCTTGACCGCGTCCATCACGAACTGCGCCACCTGCGCCGCCGTGACCTTGCCGCTGGTCACCGCCTTGTCGCTCATCGCCTGCGCGATCAGCTGGCTCTTCGTCGGCCTGCCCAGCGACGCCTTCATGTCGGCGGGCCGGTTGCGTTCGCTCTGGTGGATGCCGGTGGGCACGAAGAACGGGCACAGCACCGAGGCGCCGATCTGGTCGGTGACCAGCCGCAGGTCCTGGTAGAGCGTTTCGCTCATCGCCACCACCGCATGCTTGGTGACGTTGTAGACGCCCATGTTGGGCGCGTTGAGCAGCCCGGCCATCGACGCGGTGTTGACGATGTGGCCCTCATAGGCCGGATCGGCCTTCGCCGCCTCGAGCATCATCGGCGTGAACACGCGCACGCCGTGCGCCACGCCCATCAGGTTGACGCCGACGACCCACTCCCAGTCCTTCAGCGTGTGCTCCCAGATCAGCCCGCCGGCGCCCACGCCGGCGTTGTTGAAGACCAGATGCGGCGCACCGAAGCGCCCGCGCACCGCCTCGCCCATGGATTCCACCTCGGCCGCCTTGGCCACGTCGAGCCGGAAGCCGAGCACCTGCGCGCCCGACGTGACGATCGCGCGGATCTCCTCCACCGCGCGGTCCAGCGCGTCCTGCTGCACGTCGGCCATGACGAGGTTCATGCCCTCGCGCGCGGCGATGCGCGACAGCTCGAGGCCGAAACCGGAGCCCGCACCGGTGATGACCGCGGTGCGGCCCTGGATGGTCTTCATGTCTTCGCTTCCTTTCGAATCTGGAACCCGAGGCGCGGGAAATGCACGTGCAGCGTGCCGGCGCGCTCATCGCGCCGCTCGATCACCACCTCGTCGTCGCTCAGGCCGACCAGCACGCCGACCACCGGGTCACGGCCGTAGTCGGTGGGTGTCACGGTGACCGACTCGCCGACCTCGAAGCCGAGGCCGGGCTCGACCTGCACGGGCTCGTGCGTGCTCGTCGAGGCGGCCCGTGCGATCGCATCGGCGCTCTTCATGATCGTCGGCGTGCCGTGGCCGACCGCGATCACCCGTTCATACCAGGCACGCAGCCGCTCGCAAGGCTGCAGGATGCCCAGCATCGGCGGCGCGAGGTGGATGAACCACAGGCAATGCGCCACCGAGAAGTCGGCGATGCTGGGCTGCGCGCCGCAGAGGAAGGCGCGGCCGTCGGCGAGCTGATCCTCGAGCCGGCCGAGGTAGGCCTTCAGCGCCACCGTCGCATCGGCGGCGGTCTGCCTCGTCATGCCGGCGGTGAACGGCGCACGGTCGGCCGCGAAGGCCTTCAGCCCTTCGGGCGGCACGCCGGCCATCACGTGCGTCAGCCCCTGCGGCTGCAGCGTGTAGGGAATGACCGCCCAGAACAGCGTGAAGTCGGCCCACTGCGCGAGCGTCTGCGTGATGCCGGCGACGCCTGCCGGGTACAAGGGCGGCTGCGGCTGCGCACGATCGAGCACGCGGGCGATCAGTGACGTGTCGCACCAGATGTCGGCGCCGCGCTGCATGAAGGGCGTGCGCCGGTAGCCACCGGTCAGCGCCAGCACGTCGGGCTTGGGCATCACGCTCGGGACGTGCACCGAATGCCAGGCCATGCCTTTGGCGCCGAGGATCAGGCGCACCTTCTCGGAGAACGGCGAGTTGGCGTAGTGGTGCAGGATGAAGGGTTTCATGAAGCTCGCTCGTTGGTTCAGGTCGGCATGGCCCGCGCGATCAGCGCATCGAAGGCCACGGTACCGGGCAGCGTTCCGAAGGCCTGGCCCCCCTCGCCGCCCAGGCGCGAGCGGCAGAAGGCCTCGAAAACGAAGTCCGGCGCGTGGCGGCGCAGCAGCGAGGCCTGCACGGCCAGCGCCACGTCCTGCGCCAGGCGGCGCGCCTCGATCTCGTCGCTGGCGCCGTCGATGCGCGTGGGCAGCGCGTCGGCGAAGCGGTCGAAGGCGGCGTGGGCGCCGCGCGCCGGCGCCAGTTCGGCGGCCAGCGCCTCGGCGACCGAGCCCGCCTTGCCGCCACCACGCAGCGCGCGCAGCAGGTCCAGCGCCATGATGTTGCCGGCGCCCTCCCAGATCGAGTTCAGCGGCATCTCGCGGTAGATGCGTGCCATCACGCCCTCGCCCGCTTCCTCGACGTAGCCGTTGCCGCCGAGGCACTCCATCGCCTCCTGCGCCAGCATGCTGCCGCGCTTGCAGATCCAGAACTTGGCCACCGGTGTCAGCACGCGGCGCATCAGCGCCTCGAAGGGATCGTCCTGGCGGTCGATGGCACGCGCCAGGCGCAAGGCCAGCGCGGTGGCGGCTTCGGACTCGAGCGCCATGTCGGCCAGCACGTTCTTCATCAGCGGCTGCTCGATCAGGCGCTTGCCGAAGGCCGAACGCTGAGCCGTGTGGTTGAGCGCGAGGGACAGCGCCTGGCGCATCAACCCTGCTGTGCCGAGCGCGCAATCCAGCCGCGTCAGCGTGCCCATCTCGAGGATCTGCGCGACGCCACGCCCCACGTCACCGACACGCCAGGCGCTGGCGGCGTGGAACTCGACCTCCGAGCTGGCGTTGGCGTGGTTGCCCAGCTTGTCCTTCAGCCGCTGGATGCGGATAGCGTTGAGCGAGCCGTCCGGCAGCACCCGCGGCAGGAAGAAGCACGACAGGCCACCCTCCTCCTGCGCGAGCACGAGGAAGGCGTCGCACATCGGTGCCGAGAAGAACCACTTGTGGCCGGTCAGCTCGGCGCGCACGCCCCAGGGCGTGTTCTCCGCGATCACGGCGCGTGTCGTGTTGGCACGCACGTCCGAGCCGCCCTGCTTCTCGGTCATGCCCATGCCCATGGTCAGGCCGGGCTTGTCGGCAAACGGCACGAGGCGCGGGTCGTAGGCGGTGCTGGCCAGCTTGCCGAACCAGTCGCCGAACACGGCGGCGTTGCTGCGCAGCGCCGGCGTGACCGCATAGGTCATCGAGATCGGGCAGAGGATCGACGGCTCGAGTTCGGTGAACTGCATGAAGGCCGCCGCGCGCTCGATGTGCGCGCCGGCGCCGAGCGACCAGGGCGTGCCGTGCAGGCCGGCGCCGACCGCCTCGCTCATCAACGCGTGGTAGCTGGGGTGGAACTCGACCTGGTCGATGCGCCTGCCGAAGCGGTCGTGGCTGAGCAGGCGCGGCGGGTGGGTGTTGGCGAGACGCGCATGGGTCTGCCACTCCTGGCTGCCCCAGCGCTGGCCTTGTTCGATGCTCCTGGCTTCGTCTCGTCCGGGGAGGTGGAAGGCGAGTGCGTCGCGCAACGGGCGATTGTTCGTGTAGAGGTTGTAGTCGGCCAGCGGGCTGGGCTGGTTGAAGACGTCGTGGGTGCTCGTCATGTCTCCTCCCTCCAGGTTCGGAGCGTCGCGGCGAGTGGGGTTCGGCTGGGGCTCATGCGGTGGCGGTCGGCGCTGCGCGCCGACTTCACTGCGATGCTCGGACCAAAGGGCGGGCCGCCCAACTCACTGCGTTCGCTGCGCTCACTCCGTTCAGACAAGCGGCGGCCAGTCAGTTCACGAAGCGCGCTGCGCGCGCCGCCCCCTGACCCTGCGCTTCTCGTCGCCACCCAAATCGCCCCACCCGAACCCCACTCGCCGCGAAGACCACCACCGGTTCCTGCAAAGGCGCGTGCGGGCAGGCTGGAGCGCGCCTCTGCGGCGCTGAGCAGCGCAGGGGGTGTGGCCCGCGCGCGCCGCGCGCTTCGTGAACTGACTGGCCGCCGTCTGTCTGAGCGCAGCGAACGCAGTGAGCGAAGCGAGTTGGGCGGCAGGGCCATGGCCCCGAGCAGCGCAAGGGAGTCGGCCCATCGGGCCGACCGCCGAAGCGAAGCGCGGAAGCCTGCCCGCACGCGCCTTTGCCGCTCGATCGCACGCACGATGAGACTCAGATCAACTTCACCAACTGCTTGCCGAAGTTCTTCCCCTTCAACAGTCCGAGGAACGCCTCCGGTGCCTCCTCGATGCGAGCAGCAACCGACTCCCGATACTTCAGCTTGCCGGTGGCCACCAGCCCACCCAGCTCCTTCAGCGCCTCCGGCCACACCTCCATGTGCTCGCTGACGATGAAGCCCTCCAGCCGTAGCCGCTGCGTGAGGATCAGCGAAGGATTGGACAGCGGCACCGCCCCGCCGTCGTAGCCGCTGATCATTCCGCACAGCGCCATGCGACCGAAGGCGTTCATGCGGCGCAGCACCGCGTCGAGAATCACGCCGCCGACGTTCTCGAAGTTGCCATCGATGCCGTTCGGCGCCGCCTCGGCCAGCGCCGCATCGAGCGACTTCGCATCGCGGTGCTGCTTGTAGTCGACGCAGGCGTCGAAGCCCAGTTCTTCGACCACGTAGCGGCACTTGTCGGCGCCGCCGGCAATGCCCACGGCGCGGCAGCCGCGCACCTTGGCGAGCTGGCCCACCGCGCTGCCCACCGCACCGCTGGCCGCGCTGACGACGATGGTCTCGCCGGGCTTCGGCATGCACAACTTGACGAGGCCATACCACGCCGTCACGCCCGGCATGCCGACCGCGCCGAGATAGGCCGACAGCGGCACATGCGTGGTGTCGACCTTGCGCATCACGCCGGGCAGGTTGCCATCGACCACGCTGTACTGCTGCCAGCCGCCCATGCCGACGACCTTGTCGCCGACGGCGAACTTCGCATTCTTCGAGTCGACCACCTCGCCCACCGTGCCGCCGATCATCACCGTGTCCAGCGCCTGCGGCGCGGCGTAGCTCTTCGCGTCGTTCATGCGCATGCGCATGTAGGGGTCGAGCGAGAGGTAGTGGTTGCGCACCAGCACCTGACCCTCGGCCAGCGCCGGAAGCGGTGTCTCGACGAGGCGGAAGTTGTCGACCGTCGCCTCCACCGTCGGCCGCGAGGCCAGCAGCACCTGCTTGTTGATCATTGCCATCGTGTGCTCCTTCAGTCGGAGGCGTTGAGCCTCTGGATGCGGCGCCCGCCGGCCGGCAGGCCCTTCATGTACTTGAACGTGCCGCTGGCATGCGCGAGCAGTTCGCCCTTGTCGTCGACCACCGTGCCCTCGGTGAAGGCCAGCGACGCGGTGCGGTGCAGCAGCTTGCCGCGCGCGGTGAGGCGGCCGAGGCCGGCGCGCAGAAAGCTGGTCTTCATCTCGATCGTCACCACGCCGGGCGATTCGGGGTGGCCCGGCTGGTTGGGGCTGCGCGCGGCATGCGCCATCACCACGTCGAGCAGCGTCATCGTCACGCCGCCGTGCGCCACGCTCCATGAGTTCGTCAGCTCCTCGCGCAGCGTCAGCGCGATCTCGGCCTGCCCGGCCTCGCAGGCGACCAGCTCCATGCCGAGCAGGTCGACGAAGGGGATGGTGGCGAGGAACTGCATCCGCGACTCAACCGCCGTGGTGGACCGCGCTCACACCGCCGTCCACCGCCAGGATCTGCCCGGTGATGTGCTTGCCGGCGGCAGACGCGAACAGCAGCGCCGCGCCCTTGAGGTCGTCGTCGTCGCCGATGCGGCGCAGCGGCGCGGCCTTGGCCAGCCGGTCGCTGCCGATGCGCTCCAGCGTGCCCTTGGTCATCTTGCTCGGGAAGAAGCCCGGCGCCAGCGCATTGACGGTGATGCCGTGCTCGCCCCACTCGCCGGCCAGCGTACGCGTGAAGTTGACCACCGCGCCCTTGCTGGTGCCGTAGGCGATGAACTCGACGTCGCCCGATCCGCTCAGGCCGGCAATCGACGCGACGTTGATGATGCGGCCGCGCTTCCTCGGGATCATGCTGCGGCGGCCGATCTGCTGGCTCATCAGGAAGATGCTGCGGATGTTCAGGTTCATCACCTTGTCCCAGGCATCGAGCGGATAGTCCTCGGCCGGTGCGCCCCAGGTGGCACCGGCGTTGTTGACGAGGATGTCGATGTCGCCCAGGCGCTGCAGCGCCTCGCCGGCCACCCGCTCGATGTCGGCCGGCTGGCTCATGTCGGCCGCCACCCAGCGGGCGTCGATGCCGCGCGCCTGCAGGTGCGCCGTCGCCTCCTCCAGGTCGGCGGCCTTGCGCGAGGTCAGGAAGATCTTCGCGCCGGCCTCGCCCAGCGCCTCGGCGATCTGCAGCCCCAGGCCGCGCGAGCCGCCGGTGACCAGCGCGGTCTGGCCGCTGAGGTCGAAGAGTTTCTGGATCGGTGTGCTCATGATCGGTCTCCGGATGTCGTTCGGTTCATTCTTTGTTCAGGCTGCGGAAGAAGGCCTCGCGATTGCCCGGCCGGCCCAGGAAGCGCTGCACCAGCTCTTCCGGTGCCACCTGTCCGCCGTTGGCCAGCACGCTGTCGCGGTAGCGCCGGCCGGTTGAGGCGTCGAGCCGGTCGGCCGCGAACGGCGTGCGCAGGTCCTCGGCCACCACCATGCTCAACATGTAGGCGTAGTAGCCGGCCGAGTAACCGCTGGCCACGTGGCTGAAGCCGGCGGGGAACATCGTGCCCCTGACGTGCCCCAGCGGCGTGGCGCGCTCCATGCGCTCCCACAGCCGCATCGGGTCTTCGCTGCGGCGCCCGTACAGCGCGAGGTCGTAGTTGGCGAAGATCAGCTGCCGCGTCGTCGCGATGCCCTTGGCGAAGTGGCGCGCGCGCTCGGCACGCTCGATCATCTCGCGCGGCACCGGCGGGCAGTCGCCGCAGACCTGCTGGAACAGCGCCAGCACGGCCGGGTCGTAGACCCAGTCCTCGAGCATCTGCGACGGCGCCTCGGCGAAGTCGAGCTGCACGTTGGTACCGCCGTTGAGCGTGTAGCGCGTGCTCGACAGCAGCGCATGCAGCGCATGGCCGAACTCGTGTAGCAGCGTCTCCAGTTCGGACAGCGTCAGGCCCTTGTCGTTGAAGTTGACGACCAGCGCCGCCGCCGGCAGCCGCCCGCTCTTCGTCGAGACATTGCGGAACGACCAGACCGCTGCGTGGTTGTACTTGTCTGGCCGCGGAAACAGATCGACGAACAGCGTGCCCAGCAGCGTGCCGTTCTGGTCGCGTGCGGCGTAGGCGCGCGCCTGCGGGTGCCACAGCGTCTGCTGCAGCGGCTCGAAGTGCACGCCGAACAGGCGCTGCGCCAGCGTGAAGACGAACTCGAGGCTGCGCTGCGGGGGGAAGTACGGGCGGAAGGCTTCCTCGTCGACCGCGTAGCGCTGCGAGCGCAGGCGCTCGCTCAGGAAGGGAACGTCCCAGCGCCGCACCACCGTGGTCTCGGGCGCGGTGCCGGCGAGGCCGGCCTTCTCGGCGCGCAGCATCGCGAGGTCGGCCCGTTCGCGCTGCGCGACGGCCTCGCCCACGTCGGCCAGGAAGCGCGACGCCTGCGCCTCGCTCTTCACCATGCGCCGGCGCAGCGCGAAATCGGCGTACGAGTCGAAACCGAACAGGCGCGCGTACTCGCGGCGCAGCGCCGCGAGCCGGGCCAGCGTCCGCAGGTTCGTTTCGCCGCCCTGGCGCATGGTCGCGCGCCACAGGCGCTCGCGCGTCGACTCCTGCCGTGCATGCTGCAGCACCGGGTCGGCGGTGGGGTAGTCCAGGCCGAGCAGGTAGCGGCCGCGCCGGTCCCGCGGCGCGTTCTTCCACACGTCATCGGGAACGCCTTCGAGTTCGGCGGCCGTGAAGGCCACGCGGTCGCGGCTCTCGCGGATGCGGCGATCGAAGTCCTGCGCCAGCCGTGTCAGTTCCCGGTTGATGCGCCGCACACGCTGCTGCGCTGCCGGCCGCAGCGCGACGCCGGAGTCCTCGAAGGCATCGAGCTGCTCGCGCTGCAGGCGGCGGTCGATGTCGTCGGCCACCGGCGCGCTCTTCAGCCGCGCGTAGATGCGTGCGTTCTGCAGGAAAGCGCTGCTGAAGCCCTGGAAAGCGAGGTCGCAGGCATCGGCGGCGTCGCGCACCGCCTTGGCCGGATGCACCGCCGGCAGCAGCCACAGCGGGCCGAGCGTGTCCTCGATGCGCTGCATCTGCGCGTCGATCGCGCCGAGCACGTCGGCGCCTTCGGGCAAGACCTCGATCGCACGTTCGCGCTGCTTCAGGTCGACCAGCATGCGATCGCACTCGGCACGCACCTGCGCGGCGTTGTCGAAGCGCGGGAACTCATAGACCTGCGCCATGGCCGCCGACGACCACATCGCCAGCAGCAGGCCGATGCAGCGGCGCATCATCGATCGTCCTTCCGGCGCGAACGCACCCAGATCAGCACCACGCCCACCGCCGCGACGATGCCGCCGACGGCCACGAGCACCTGCCCCAGCACACGCGCACCCTGCTGCTGCATCGCCAGCCCGAGGCCGATGCCGATCAGCCCGCCGTAGATCAGCACCCAGATCCAGGTCTCGATCGTCGCGTTCTTCATCTCAGAACCAATGGTCCTCCATCGTGCGGCAGGTGTCGTCGCGCGAGGCCACCACCTGCAGCCAGGCCGCGACCTTGGGCAGGTCGTGGCGGAAGAAGAAGCGGCACGCGGCGAGCTTGCCCTGCACCAGCGCGTCGTCAAGCGTGGCACGTTTGGCCAACGCACACGCCGCCACGTCCAGCCAGATCCAAGCGATCACCGTATGGCCGAAGGCCTGCAGGTAAGGCACGGCATTGCCCAGCGCTTCTTCCGGGTTGCCGGTCGCCCACGCCGCCTTGGTGGCGCGGCCGACCTCGGCCAGCGCGGCGGCCAGCGCATTGGCCATCTCGGCGAGTTCGGGCACGGCCAGCGCGCGCTCGATCGTCGTGTTGATGCGTGCAGCGAGCAGTTGCAGCCCCTTGCCGCCGTCCATCACCACCTTGCGCCCGAGCAGGTCCAGCGCCTGGATGCCGTGCGTGCCCTCGTGGATCATGTTCAGGCGGTTGTCGCGCCAGTACTGCTCGACCGGGAAGTCGCGCGTGTAGCCGTAGCCGCCGTGCACCTGGATGGCCAGGCTGTTCGCCTCCAGGCACCACTCGCTGGGCCAGCTCTTCGCGATCGGCGTGAGCATCTCCAGCAGCAGCGCGGCCTGCGCGGCATCGTCCGGCGCACCGGTGTGCTGCTCGTCGACCAGGCGCGCGCAGTACAGCTCGAGCGCCAGCGCGCCCTCGCACCAGCTCTTCTGCGCCAGCAGCATGCGCTTGACATCGGCGTGCTGGATGATCGGGATCTGCGGCTGAGTGGCGTCCTTGCCCGTGGGGCCCATGGCCCGGCCCTGCGGCCGGTTGCGCGCGTAGTCGAGGCTGGCCTCGTAGCCGGCGTAGCCGAGCATGGTGGCGCCCAGGCCGACGGCGATGCGTGCCTCGTTCATCATGTGGAACATGCAGCGCAAGCCCTCGCCCGGCTTGCCGACCAGGTAGCCGATCGCGCCACTGCTGCCGCGCACCGGGTACCTGCCCTCGCCGAAGTTCAGCAGCGTGTTCGGAATGCCGCGGTAGCCGAGCTTGTGGTTGAGGCCGGCGAGTGCCACGTCGTTGCGCTCGCCAGTGAGCCGGCCCTCGGTGTCGACCAGCTTCTTCGGCACGATGAACAGCGAGATGCCGCGCGTGCCAGGCACCAGCTTGCCGTCCGGCCCGGGGATCTTGGCCAGCACGAGGTGGACGATGTTCTCGGCCATCTCGTGCTCACCGTTGCTGATCCACATCTTGTTGCCGCGCAGGCGGTAGCGCGGGCCGAGCGGATCGCGCTCGAAGCCCTCGCCGTCGGGCGTGGCGCGGGTGACGATGTCCGACAGGCTGGAGCCCGCCTGCGGCTCGGACAGGCACATGGTGCCGAAGAAGCGCCCGGCGAATTCGTTCTTCGCGAACACCTCCTGCTGCGCCGGCGTGCCATGCGCCATCAGCAGGTTGGCGTTGCCGCTGGTCAGCATGCCGGCGCCGCCGACGCCGATGCCGGCCTTGGAGAAGAAGGCATGCGCGGCCATCTCGACCACGCAGGGCAACTGCATGCCGCCGAGTTCGTAGTCCTGCGCGGCGGCGAGCATGCCGGACTCGGCATAGGCGCGTGCCGCGGCGCGTGACGCCTCCGGCACGTGCACCTTCTCACCGTCGAACCAGGGCTCCTCGGTGTCGACGAGCCGGTTGATCGATGCGAACTTGTCGGCGGCGAGCTTCTCGCACATGTCGAGCACGGCGTCGAAGGTCTCGCGGTTGTGCTCGGCGAAGCGCGCACGCTGCTGCAGCGATTCGACGTTCAGCCAATCGTGGAGCAGGAAGTCGGTGGTCTGGCGGTAGCTCATGGTCACATCGATTTCTGTTCGGGCGCGGCGACGATGGTGCCCTGCGCCAGCGCGCAGAGCTTCTCGCCGGTCGGGCTGACGGCATAGACCTCGCAACGGCACACCGCCTGTGACTTGCCGATGTGCACGGCCTCGGCACGGGCAAGGAGCCGGTCGCCGACCGCCGGGCGCACGTAGTTGATCTTGAACTCGCCGGTGAGCACCGGCACGCGCAGCGCGGTGCCGCCGGCGTAGGTGAGCGCGTTGTCGGCCAGATAGGCAAGCACGCCGCCGTGCACGAAGCCATGCTGCTGCTTGAGGTGCTCGGCGATGCTCACCTGCAGCTCGCAGCGGCCCGGTTCGAGCGCATTGAGCTGCGCGCCGAGCAGGATGCTGAACGGCTGCCTGGCGAGGATGTCCCGGCCCATGGCCAGGAAGGCTTCCGGCGACACCGTCACCGGGGACGGGCCACCGGAGTCCGCCATCAGAGCACCTCGAAGACCCCGGCTGCGCCCATGCCGCCGCCGATGCACATCGTCACCACCACGCGCTTGGCTCCACGCCGCTTGCCTTCGATGAGCGCGTGGCCGGTCAGGCGCTGGCCGCTCACGCCATAGGGGTGGCCGACGGCGATCGCGCCGCCGTTGACGTTCAAGCGGTCCATCGGGATGCCCAGCGTGTCGGCGCAGTACAACACCTGCACGGCGAAGGCCTCGTTGAGTTCCCACAGGTCGATGTCGGCCACCGTCAGGCCCAGGCGCTTGAGCACCTTGGGCACGGCAAACACCGGGCCGATGCCCATCTCGTCGGGCTCGCAGCCGGCGACCGCGAAGCCGAGGAAGCGGCCCAGCGGCTTCAGGCCCTTCTTCTCGGCCAGCGTCTCGTTCATGACGATGCAGGCGCCGCCGCCGTCGCTGAACTGGCTGGCGTTGCCCGCGGCGATCACGCCGCCGGGCATCGCCGGCTTGATGCCAGCCACGGCTTCGTAGGTGGTGCCGGGGCGCAGGCCTTCGTCGGCGCTGCAGGTCACTTCCTTGCTGCGCAGGCCGAGCTGTGCATCGGCCACGCCGGCCATCACGGTGATCGGTGCGATCTCGTCCTTGAACTTGCCGGCTTCCTGCGCGGCGCAGGCCTTCTGCTGGCTGGCCGCGCCGTACTGGTCCATGCGTTCGCGGGCGATGCCGTAGCGCTTGGCCACCTGCTCGGCGGTCTGCAGCATGCTCCAGTAAATCTCCGGCTTGTGCTGCACCAGCCAGGGGTCGGCCAGCATGTGCTTGTTCATCTCGTTCTGCACGCAGGAAATGCTCTCCACGCCGCCGGCGGCGTAGACGTCGCCCTCGCCGGCGATGATGCGCTGCGCCGCCATCGCGATGGTCTGCAGGCCGCTGGAACAGAAGCGGTTGACGGTCATGCCGCCGGTGGTGATCGGCAGCCCGGCGCGCAGCGCGATCTGGCGCGCGATGTTGGCGCCGGTGGCGCCCTCGGGGTTGGCGCAGCCCATGATGACGTCGTCGACCTCGGCGGCCTCGATGCCGGCGCGCTGCACGGCGGCGGCCACGGCGTGGCCGCCCAGCGTGGCGCCGTGGGTCATGTTGAAGGCGCCCTTCCAGCTCTTGGCCAGGGGCGTGCGGGCGGTCGAAACGATGACGGCGTTGGTCATGGAGGACTCCTGTTGTCAGGCGGCGGCGGGCATCGCCGCCTTGTAGATGCTGTTGCGGGGCTGCGCGAAGACGCGGCGCAGCATCGGCGTGAACTCTTCGATCGGCAGCGTTTCGGCCTTCGCGTCGAACGCCGGGTTGTCGTACAGCGCGCAGAACTCCTCGGTGCGCGCGTAGTGCGGATGGCCGGCGAACTGGTCGCGCAGATTGCGGTCCAGCCCGAGGTGGTGGAAAAAGTAGTAGCCCTGGAAGATGCCGTGGTTCTGCACCATCCAGAGGTTCTCCTCGCTGACCACCGGCTTCAGGATCGCCGCGGCGATGTCGAAGTGGTTGAAACTGCCCAGCGTGTCGCCGATGTCGTGCAGCAACGCGCAGACCACGTACTCCTCGTCGCGGCCGTCGCGCAGCGCGCGCGTGGCGGTCTGCAGCGAGTGCGTGTAGCGGTCGACCGGGAAGCCGCCGTAGTCGCCTTCGAGCAGCTTCAGGTGGGCGATCAGCCGGTCGGGCAGCGTCTTGACGAAGGGCGCGTACTCGCCGGCGATCTTGCGCCAGTCGTCCGCAGTGCTCTCTTCCATGCGGGTGAACGTGGCGCGTTCGCTCATGGCTGGGCTCCGGTGGGGTGGACGACGTTCAGCTGAAGGTCTTGCCTTCGGCCGCCAGCTTCGCGAGCAGCGGTGCCGGCTCCCAGAACTTGGCGTCGTCGTTCGGGTTCTTGGCAAATCGCTTCATCGCCTGCACGACGTTGAACAGGCCCACCGTGTCGGCATAGTTCATCGGTCCGCCGCGGAACAGCGGGAAGCCATAGCCGGTGAGGTAGACCATGTCGATGTCCGAGGCGCGCAGCGCGATGCCCTCCTCGACGATGCGCGCACCCTCGTTGACCAGCGCGAACACCAGGCGCTGCACGATCTCCTCGTCGGAGATCTTGCGCGGCGTGATGCCCAGCTCCGTGCGGTGCTTGGCGATCATCTCCTCGACCAGCTTGGACGGGATCGCGTCGCGCTTGCCCGCCACGTAGTCGTACCAGCCGGCGCCGGTCTTCTGGCCGAAGCGGCCGAGCTCGCACAGCAGGTCGGCCGTCTTGCTGTAGCGCAGGTTCGGCTTCTCCTGGTAGCGGCGCTTGCGGATGTACCAGCCCACGTCGTTGCCCGCGAGGTCGCCCATGCGGAACGGCCCCATCGCGAAGCCGAACTTCTCGGCCGCCTTGTCCACCTGTGCTGGCGTGCAGCCCTCCTCCAGCAGGAAGCCGGCCTGGCGCGAGTACTGCTCGATCATGCGGTTGCCGATGAAGCCGTCGCAGACACCCGAGACCACGCAGGTCTTCCTGATCTTCTTGCCGAGCTGCATCACGGTGGCGAGCACGTCCTTGGCGGTCTTCTCGCCACGTACCACCTCAAGCAGCTTCATCACGTTGGCCGGGCTGAAGAAGTGCGTGCCGATCACGTCCTGCGGGCGCTTGGTGAAGCTGGCGATCTTGTTGACGTCCAGCGTCGAGGTGTTGGAGGCCAGGATCGCGCCGGGCTTCATCACCTCGTCCAGCGTCTTGAAGACCTGCTCCTTGACGCCCATGTCCTCGAACACGGCCTCGATGACCATGTCGGCATCCTTCAGGTCGTCGTACTGGAGCGTCGTGCTCAGCAGGCTCATGCGCTGCTCGTACTTGTCCTGCTTCAGCTTGCCCTTCTTGACCTGCGCCTCGTAGTTCTTGCGGATGGTGGCGACGCCGCGGTCCAGCGCGTCCTGCTTCATCTCCAGCATCACCACCGGAATGCCGGCGTTGAGGAAGTTCATCGTGATGCCGCCGCCCATGGTGCCGGCGCCGATCACGGCGAGCTTCTTCACCGCGCGCACGGGCGTGTCGGCCGGCACGTCCGGGATCTTGGTCGTCGCGCGCTCGGCCATGAAGGCGTGGCGCAGCGCCTTGCACTCCGGCGTGATCATCAGGCCCATGAAGAGCTCGCGCTCGTACTTCATGCCCTCGTCGAACTTCATCGTCGTCGACGCGGCGACAGCATCGACGCACTTCGGCGGCGCCGGGAAGTTGCGCGCCATCGCGCCCACCGTGTTGCGCGCGAACTGCAGGTAGGCCGGCGCGTTGGTGTGCTCGACCTTCAGGTTGCGCACCAGCGGCAGCGGACGTTTGTCGACGATTTCGTGCGCGAAGGCGATGGCGCCCTCGAGCAGGTCGCCCTCGATCACGCGGTCGAACAGCTTCTGGCCCGGCGCCTTGGCCAGCAGTTCACTGGCCACCGGCTCGCCGCTGACGATCATGTTCAGCGCGTTCTCCAGGCCCAGCACCCGCGGCAGGCGTTGCGTGCCGCCGGCGCCGGGGATCAGGCCGATCTTCACTTCCGGCAGCGCGATCTGCGCGCCCGGCGCCGTCACGCGGTAGTGGCAGCCCAGCGCCAGCTCCAGGCCGCCGCCCATCGCGACGCTGTGCACCGCGGCGACGAGCGGCTTGCTGGAAGCCTCCAGCGCCAGGATCACCGACAGCAGGTTGGGCTCGGCGATTGCCTTGGGCGAGCCGAACTCGCGGATGTCGGCGCCGCCCGAGAAGGCCTTGCCGGCGCCGGTAAGCACGATCGCCTTGATGGCAGCGTCACCGAGCGCCTTGTCGAGGCCGTTGACGATGCCCAGGCGAGTTTCATAACCGAGGCCGTTGACCGGCGGGTTGTCGAGCGTGATGACGGCGACGTCGCCGCGGGTCTGGTAGGTGGCGGTCATGCGGTGTTCCTCTCGGTCGGGAGGCGGGGGATGGAGCAGAAAAGAACGATCGTTCGATTCTAGGGCGCTCGAATGCCGGGGCCATGTCGCTGCCGTGACAGCGCCGCGGCCGTCAGACCTCGAGCCACTCCTTGCGAATATAGGCGTTGGCGCGCAGCTCGGCCGGGGTGCCCTCGAAGACGATGCTGCCATGCCCCATCACGTAGCAGCGCTGCGAGATCTCCAGCGCGATCGTCAGCTTCTGCTCGACCAGCAGCACCGAGACGCCTCGGTTCTTCAGCTCCTTCAGGTACTCGGCGACCAGCTCGACGATCATCGGCGCCAGGCCCTCGGTGGGCTCGTCGATCATGATCAGGTCAGGGTCGCCCATCAGCGTGCGGCACAGCGTCAGCATCTGCTGCTCGCCGCCGGACATCACGCCGGCCTGCGTGTGCTGCCGCTCCTTCAGGCGCGGGAACAGCCGGTACATGTCGTCGAAGCTCCAGCGCGGCTGCTTCTTGCCGCGCTTCTCGCCGAGCATCAGGTTCTGGTGCACCGTGAGCTTGGGGAAGATGTCGCGGTTCTCCGGCACGTAGCCCAGGCCCAGGTGGGCGATCTCGAAGGGCTTGCGGCCGAGCACCTCCTGGTCGCGGTACTTCACCGAGCCGCTGCCGTCGACCAGGCCCATGATGGCCTTCACCGTGGTCGAGCGGCCCGAACCGTTGCGGCCGAGCAGCGCGACGATCTCGCCCGGCTGCACGTTCATGTGCACGCCGTGCAGCACATGGCTCTTGCCGTAGTAGGCGTGCAGGTTGTCGACCTTCAACAGGCTCATACCTGGGCCCCCGACGCCTGCGCCTCGGCCAGCACCGAGCCGAGGTAGGCCTCCTGCACGCGCGGGTTGGCGCGCACGGCTTCCGGCGTGTCGAAGGCGATCACCTCGCCGTAGACCAGCACGGCGATGCGGTCGGCCAGACCGAACACCACGCCCATGTCGTGCTCCACCGTCAGCAGCGTCTTGCCCTCGGTGACCTCACGGATCAGCTGCACGAAGCGCGTGGTCTCGCTGCGGCTCATGCCGGCGGTCGGTTCGTCGAGCAGGATCACGTCGGCGCCGCCGGCGATGGTGATGCCGATCTCCAGCGCACGCTGTTCGGCGTAGGTCAGGTTCATCGCCAGCACGTCGCGCCGCTTGTCGAGCTTGATCATCTTCAGCACCTCGTCGGTGCGGTCGTTGGCGTCCTTCGCGTCGGCGAGGAAGCGCCAGAACGAGTAGCGATAGCCCCGCGACCACAGCACGGCGCAGCGGATGTTCTCGAACACCGACAGGCGCACGAACAGGTTGCTGACCTGGAAGCTGCGCGCCAGCCCCATGCGGTTGATCTCGAAGGGCTTGCGTCCGAGGATGGACTTCCCATTGACGAGGATGTCGCCGGTGCTGGCGTGGAAGCGGCCGCTGATCAGGTTGAACAGCGTCGACTTGCCGGCGCCGTTCGGCCCGATGATGGCCACCCGCTCGCCCTGCTTCACCGACAGGCTGGCGCCACGGATGATCTCGGTCTTGCCGAAGCTCTTGCGGACGTCTTTCAACTCAACGGCGAAGCTCACAGTGCTTCCCTCCGCTTGATTTCCTTCTCGATCTCGCCCTGCGTCTCGCCCCACTCCTGCGCGAAGCGGCGCCGCGCCACCTCGAACAGGCCGGCGCCGGTGATCACGACGAACAGCGCGCCGAACCAGGTGTCGGCGCTGCCGGTGTTCAGCGGCGCACCGAGGAACTTCATCGTCGGGCCGAGCGCCGAATTGAGCTGCACGTGATAGACCATCTCGATCATCGCCGCCACGCCGAGCAGCAGCGTCGCGCCAGCGCCGCCGAGCGCGAGGTAGGCGGTCCACAGCCGGCGCAGCTTGCCGAAGGCGGCGACGCGCAGGTTCATCATGATCAGGCTGGCCACGCCGCCGGGCGCGTACATCACCATGAACAGGAAGATCAGGCCGAGGTAGAACAGCCAGGCCTTGGTCCACTCCGACAGCAGCACGATGCCGATGACCATCAGCACCGCGCCGATGATCGGGCCGAAGAAGAAGGTCGCGCCGCCGAGGAAGACGAACAGCAGGTAGGCGCCCGAGCGCGCCGCGCCGACCACCTCGGCCGTGACGATCTCGAAGTTCAGCGCCGCCAGGCCACCCGAGATGCCGGCGAAGAAGCCGGCGATCATGAAGGCGCGCCAGCGCACCTGCTGGGTGTCGTAGCCGACGAACTCGACACGCTCGGGGTTGTCGCGCACGGCGTTGAGCATGCGGCCCAGCGGCGTGCGCGTCAGCGCGAACATCGCCGCGGTGCAGACGAAGGCATACAGCGCGATCAGGTAGTAGACCTGGACCTGCGGCCCGAAGCTGATGCCCGCGAGCGGCTTGCCGACCACCCGGTTGCCCGAGATGCCGCCCTCGCCGCCGAAGAACTCCGGCAGCATCAGCGACATCGACCAGACCAGTTCGCCCACGCCCAGCGTGATCATCGCGAAGGTGGTGCCGGACTTCTTGGTCGTCACGAAGCCGAGCAGCGCGGCGAAGGCGAAGCCGGCCAGGCCGCCGACGATCGGGATCAGGCTGACCGGAATCGGGAACGTGCCGGCCGTCGCCGCGTTGAGCGTGTGGATGGCCAGGAAGGAGCCCAGGCCGGTGTAGACCGCATGGCCGAAACTGAGCATGCCGCCCTGCCCCAGCAGCACGTTGTAGGACAGGCAGGCGATGATCGCGATGCCCATCTGCGACAGCATGGTCAACCCCAGGCTGCTCGTCCAGGCCATCGGCGCGACGATCAGCAACAAGGCGAAGACGCCCCAGATCAGCCAGCGGCCGACGTTCCAGGGCTTGAATCGATAGACGTTGTTGGCCATCGCATCAGTCCTCGCGTTGGCCAAGGAGTCCGCGCGGTCGCAGGATCAGGATCAGCACGAGCAGCAGGTAGGGAAGGATGGGCGCGGTCTGCGCCAGGGTGATCTTGGCGATCGGGTAGATCGGGCTGTCCGGCCCGATCGCCCAGCCGAGGCGCTGGCCGAGGTCGATCAGCGACTTGTCCACCGTCAGCGGCATGGTCTGCAGCAGGCCGATCAGCAGCGAGCCGACGAAGGCGCCGGGCAGCGAGCCCATGCCGCCGACCACGATCACCGCGAAGATGATCGGGCCGATGTTCGACATGTTCGGCTCGGTGACGAAGGTGATGCCGCCGGTCACGCCGGCCAGGCCCGCCATCGCGCATCCGGCGCCGAACACCAGCATGAACACACGCGGCACGTTGTGGCCGAGCGACTCGGCCATCTCCGGGTGGGTCAGCGCGGCCTGGATGACCAGGCCGATGCGCGTGCGCGTCAGCAGCAGCCACAGGCCGAGCAGCATGAACAGCGCCACCGCGGCGAGGAAGGCGCGGTTCAGCGGAAAGCGCGAGCACTGCACGATCACCTCGCCGGCGCCCTTGCACATGGCCTCGGGCGCGACGCCGGCCACCAGGCGCATGCTGTCGGCCGAGGACTGCACGATGGTGAACGCCGTGCCCTGCAGCGCCTGCGGCGGCGTGAACGGCACCGAGGTGCGGCCCCAGATCAGCTGCACCAGTTCGTAGAGCACGTAGGACAGGCCGAAGGTGACCAGCAGCTCGGCCACATGGCCGAACTTGTGCACCTTGCGCAGGATGCCGCGCTCGAACAGCGCACCCGACAGGCCGACCAGCAGCGGCGCCAGCACCAGCGCCGCCCAGAAGCCGATCACGCCGGTCAGCGTGTAGGCGAAGTAGGCACCCAGCATGTAGAAGCTGGCGTGCGCGAAGTTCAGCACGCCCATCATGCTGAAGATCAGCGTCAGGCCCGAGCTGAGCATGAACAGCAGCAGCCCGGAGCTGATGCCGTTGAGCAGGTTGATGAGAAGTTGGTCCAAGTCCGCCCCGAAACGCTGGCCAGGAAAGACAAGGCCCGCGGGAGACGGCTCCGGCGGGCCTGTCGGGGATCAGGCGATCAGGCGCCCGGACGCTTCATCTGGCACGAGGTCGGCGTGCTCGACACGTAGGGTTCGAACACCTTGTCCTGCACCCAGGTGAAGCCGGTGCCCTCGGCGTTCCACTGCTTCTTCGGGTCGGTGATCTTCTTCCAGGTGGCGATGTACAGCGGCTGCTGCAGCTGGTGGTCGGCCGCGCGCACCTGCACGTCACCGGAGAAGCTCTTCACGGTCAGGCCTTCCATCGCGCTGGCCACCTTGACGGGGTCGGTCGACTTGGCCTTGGCGATGCCGGCGGCCAGCGTCGGGAGCACGTGCAGCGTCGACAGCAGCGACAGATCCTCCTTGAACTTGCCGTGGAACTCCTGCGTCCACTTGGCCAGCTCCGGGATGTTGGCGTGGCCGATGTAGACGAACTTGATCTTGCCGTCCATCGTCGGGCCGATCGCCGAGGGCGAGCCGTTCGCACCCGCGTAGTAGGTGTAGAAGTTCGCGTCGAGCCCGGCGTCCTTGGCGGCCTTGATGAGCAGCGACATGTCGGTGCCCCAGTTGCCGGTGACCACGCTGTCGGCGCCCGAGGCCTTGATCTTGGCGATGTAGGGCGCGAAGTCCTTCACCTGGCCGATCGGGTGCAGGTCATCGCCGACGATCTGCACGTCCGGGCGCTTGCGCGCCAGCGCTTCCTTGAAGAACTTGGCGACCTGGTGGCCGTGCGCATAGTTCTGGCCGATGATGTAGACCTTCTTGACGTTCTTCTCGTCCTTCATGTACGTCGTCAGGGCCTCCATCTTCATGGAGGTGTCGGCGTCGAAGCGGAAGTGCCAGAAGCTGCACTTGCTGTTGGTCAGGTCGGGGTCGACGGCGGCGTTGTTGAAGAACACCACCTCCTTGCCGGGGTTGCGCTCGTTGTGCTTGTTGATCGCGTCGAGGATGGCGCCGGCCGCGCCCGAACCGTTGCCCTGCGTGACGTAGCGGATGCCCTGGTCGATGGCAGCCTTGAGCACCGTCAGGCTCTCCTGCGGCGAGGCCTTGTTGTCGAACGAGACGACTTCGAACTTCACGCCGGCGGGGTTGCTGGCGCTGACCTTCTCGGCCACGAACTGGAAGGTCTTCAGGCTGTTCTGGCCGATGTTGGCGAACGGGCCCGACAGCGGGTCGATCCAGGCGATCTTGACGGTCTCGCCCTTCTGCGCCCAGGCGCCGGTCATGACCATCGCACCGCACAGCGTGCCGAGGACGTGTTTCGTGAAGTTCATCGAGAGCTCTCCGGAAGTGAGTTCTGTCTCTGCTGGACAGGGCGTTCGGACGGTAGCGGATCGGCCCGGTGTCGGGTTTTAGGGACTACCCCGAACGCCCTTGTCACTGTCGGGACAAGGGGAGGCTCAGGCGCTCGGCAATGCGTGGTCCTTGAACAGCTCGCGCAGCTTGAGCTTCTGGATCTTGCCGGTCGCGGTGTGCGGGATCTCGGCGACGAAGGCGACGTCGTCGGGGATCTGCCACTTGGCGATCTTGCCGTCGAAGAAGGCCAGCATCTGCTCGCGTGACAGCTCGGCGCCGGGCTTCTTCACCACCACCAGCAGCGGGCGCTCGTCCCACTTCGGGTGGCGGCAGGCGATCGCCGCCGCTTCCAGCACCGCCGGGTGGCCCATGGCGATGTTCTCCAGGTCGATCGAGCTGATCCACTCGCCGCCGGACTTGATGACGTCCTTGCTGCGGTCGGTGATCTGCATGTAGGCGTCGCCATCGATGGCCGCCACGTCGCCGGTGGGGAACCAGTCGCGGCCGCCGATCTTGACCATCGGCGACTCCGGGCGCTGGAAGTAGCTCTGGATGATCCACGGCCCACGCACCACCAGGTTGCCCGAGGCCTTGCCGTCCCAGGGCAGCGCGGCGCCGTCGTCGTCGATGATCTCCATGTCGACGCCGAAGATCACCTTGCCCTGCTTCTCGAGGATGCGCCGCTGCGACTCGACGTCGAGATCGGCGTGCTTGGCCTTCAGCCTGGACAAGGTGCCCAGCGGCGACATCTCGGTCATGCCCCAGGCGTGGATGACCTCGATGCCGAACTCGTCTTCCAGCGTGCGCATCATCGCCGGCGGGCAGGCCGAGCCGCCGATCACCGTGCGCCGCAGGGTGCTGAACTTCAGCTTGCCGGCCTGCGCGAAGTTGATCAGCCCCAGCCAGACGGTCGGCACGCCGGCGCTGAAGCTCACCTTCTCGGACTCGAGCAGCTCGTAGAGCGACTTGCCGTCCAGGTGCGGCCCGGGGAACACCAGCTTGGCGCCGATCATCGGCGCGGCATAGGGCGTGCCCCAGGCGTTGACGTGGAACATCGGCACCACGGGCAGGATCACGTCCTTCGCGCCGACGCCCATGCCGTCGGGCAAGGCCAGGCCGTAGCTGTGCAGCAGCGTCGAGCGGTGGCTGTACACGGCGCCCTTGGGGTTGCCGGTGGTGCCCGAGGTGTAGCAGATGCTCGAGGCGGTGTTCTCGTCGAACTCCGGCCAGCGGTAGACGCCGTCCTCGGCGTCGACCAGGTCCTCGTAGGCGAGCAGGTTCGGGATGCTGGTCTGCGCCGGCATGTGGCTGCGCCCGACCATCGCGACATAGTGCTTGACGGTACTCAGCTGCGGCGCGAGCTTCTCGACCAGCGGCAGGAAGTTCAGGTCGAAGCACAGCACCGTGTCGGCCGCGTCGTTGGCGATCCAGGCGATCTGCTCGGGGAACAGGCGCGGGTTGATGGTGTGGCAGACCAGCTCCGAGCCCGAGGCGCCGTAGTAGATCTCGAAGTGGCGATAGCCGTTCCAGGCCAGCGTGGCGATCCGGTCGCCGGCCTTGCAGCCCAGCCGCGCGAAGGCCTGGGCCAGCTTGCGGGCGCGCAGCTCGGCGTCCTTGTAGGTGTAGCGGTGCACGTCGCCCTCGACGCGCTTGGAGACGATCTCGACGTCGCCGTGGTGGCGCGCCGCGTGCACCAGCAGCGAAGAGATCATCAGCGGCATCTGCATCATCTGGCCCATCAGGCGTGCCATGGTCTAGCTCCTTGTTGCAATGCAGCGATGATAGGAACTGTGCCGCCGCCCTCCTGCCTGCGGTTTACCCGTAACGGGCGCGCGGGCACGGCGGCTGGCTACACTGGCTGCCATGAGCGAATACAAGGTCAAGAAGACGGACGCCGAGTGGCGCGAGCAACTCGACCCGACCCAGTACCAGGTGGCGCGCCAGGCGGCCACCGAGCGCCCCTTCACCGGCAAGTACTGGGACCACTGGGAGCAGGGGCAGTACAAGTGCGTCGGCTGCGGCACGCCGCTGTTCGAGTCGGGCACCAAGTTCGACGCCGGCTGCGGCTGGCCGAGCTACTGGCAGCCGGTCAACAGCGAGGTGATCGAGCGCGTGGTCGACAAGAGCCACGGCATGGTGCGCATCGAGGTGCGCTGCAACCACTGCGGCTCGCACCTCGGCCACGTTTTCGAGGACGGCCCGCAGCCCACCGGTGAGCGCTATTGCATCAATTCCGCTGCGATAGACTTCGCCGCGAAATGAAGCTGCTGCTCGACTTCCTGCCGATCATCCTGTTCTTCGCCACCTTCAAGGTCGCCGAGGGGCGCAAGGACTGGGCGGCACAGTTCGCCTCCGATCACCTCGGCTTCGTCGTCAACGGCGGCGTGGTCGGCCCCAACGAGGCGCCGGTGCTGCTGGCCACCGTGGTGGTGATCCTGGCCACGCTGGCGCAGGTCGCCTTCCTGATGCTGCGCGGCAAGAAGGTCGACACCATGCTGTGGGTCAGTCTCGGCCTGGTCACCGTGCTCGGCGGTGCGACGATCTGGTTCCACAACGAGACCTTCATCAAGTGGAAGCCCAGCGTGCTGTACTGGGTGATGGGCCTGACCTTCTGGCTCAGCCAGCTGATCTTCCGCAAGAACCTGCTGCGGGCGCTGATCGGCGATCAGCTGCAGCTGCCAGCGGGCGTCTGGCAGCGGCTGAACTTCGCCTGGGTGGCCTTCTTCGCCTTCATGGGCCTGGCGAACATCTACGTGGCCTACAGCTTCAGCACCGACGCCTGGGTCAACTTCAAGCTGTTCGGCGGCGTCGGTCTGATGCTGCTGTTCACCGTCGCGCAGGGCTTCTACATCAGCCGGCACGTCGAGCCCGACAGCACCGAAGCCGGCGAAGTGCCGCGCGCCTGAACCCCGCATGACGGTCAGCGCGGCGGACATCGAAGCGGCATTGCGCGCCGCACTGCAGCCGCAGTCGCTGCAGGTCGGCGACGACAGCCACCTGCACGCCGGCCACGCCGGGGCGCGCGAAGGGCGCCATTTCAGCGTGCGCGTGGTCAGCCCGCGCTTCAACGGTTTGTCACGGGTGGCCCGGCACCGCCTCGTTTATGATGCCCTGCGCAACCTCATACCCCAGGGCATCCACGCCCTGGCCATCGACGCCCGGGACCCGGGCGAACTCTGATCTCCCCCTCGCCATGAAGACCACTTCCTCGCTTCGTCTCACCACGCTCGCGCTCGCCGCGCTGCTCGCCGCGCCGCTGGCCGCACAGGCGCAGAACATCGCCATCGTCAACGGCAAGGCGGTGCCGAAGTCGCGCGCCGAGGCGCTGATGAACCAGGCCACCAAGCAAGGCGGCCAGCAGCGCACGCCCGAGCTCGAGCAGCAGGTGCGCGACGAAGTCGTGCTGCGCGAGATCTTCATGCAGGAGGCCGAGAAGCGCGGCCTGGCCGCCACTGCGGACTACAAGCAGCAGATGGAGTTCGCGCGGCAGACGCTGCTGATCCGCGAACTGTTCGCCGACTTCCAGAAGAAGAACCCGGTCACCGACGCCGAAGTCCAGGCCGAGTACGACAAGTTCAAGGCGCAGTCCGGCGGCACCGAGTACCGCGCCCGCCACATCCTGGTCGAGAAGGAAGACGAGGCCACCGCGCTGATCGCCCAGATCAAGGGCGGCGCCAAGTTCGAGGACCTGGCGAAGAAGAACTCGAAGGACCCCGGCTCCGGCGAGAACGGCGGCGACCTCGACTTCGCCGCGCCGGGCGCCTACGTGCCCGAATTCTCGCAGGCCATGGTCAAGCTCAAGAAGGGCGAGATGACCGAGACGCCGGTGAAGACGCAGTTCGGCTGGCACATCATCAAGCTCGAGGACTCGCGCGAGGCCAAGTTCCCGCCGCTCGAGGAAGTGAAGGCACAGATCCAGCAGCGCATCGGCCAGCAGAAGCTCGCCGAGTTCCGCGACGGCATCCGCGCCAAGGCGAAGACGGACTACAAGTTCACGAACTGAGCCACGCCGCCCGGCGGCTTCACATCGCCATCGCGCCGAGGTCGACCCGTCCGGCCTCGATGCGCAACTGCCGGTCGCAGCGCGCGGCGATGCCGCGGTCGTGCGTGACGAGCACCAGCGTCGTGCCGGCCTCCCGGTTGAGTTCGAACATCAGCTCCATCACGCGCTCGCCGGTGGCGAAGTCCAGGCTGCCGGTGGGCTCGTCGGCCAGCAGCACCGCCGGCTTGACGACGAAGGCGCGCGCCAGCGCCACACGCTGCTGCTCGCCGCCGGACAGCACCTTCGGGTAGTGACCGAGCCGCTGCGACAGTCCGACGCGGCCGAGCATCTCGGTGGCCAGCAGCCGTGCATCGTGGCGACCCTGCAGTTCCAGCGGCAGCATCACGTTCTCGAGTGCGGTCAGGTTGGCCAGCAGCTGGAAGCTCTGGAACACGAAGCCGACCTTCTGCGCGCGCAGTTCGGCGCGTCGATCCTCGTCGAGCGCGAACATGTCGACGCCGGCCAGCTTCACCGTGCCGGAGCTCGGCGTGTCCAGTCCGGCGATGATGGACAGCAGCGTGCTCTTGCCCGAGCCCGAGGCGCCGACGATGGCCGCCGACTGCTGCGGCTGCAGGGAGAAATCGATCTCGTGGAGAATGATCAGCGTGCCGGTGGAGTCCTGCACCTGCTTGGTGACACGCTCGACGGCAATGATGGGTTCGGACATGGACGGCATTCGGAATTCACACACGGCGACGCGCCGCGCTTGGCTGGCGCACTGTAGCCTGCTCGCGCTCGGCCTCGCGGCCGCGGGGTCTCGGGCGGCCACGGGGGGGCGGACCTTGCTCGTCGTCGGCGACAGCCTGTCGGCCGAGTACGGGCTCGCACGCGGCAGTGGCTGGGTGACGCTGCTCGAACAGCGACTGGCCGAAGAGCGCATCGCGGCCACCGTGGTCAACGCCAGCATCAGCGGCGACACCACCTCCGGCGGCCGCTCGCGCCTGCCGGCGCTGCTCAAGCAGCACCGGCCGACCCATGTGCTGATCGAACTCGGCGGCAACGACGCGCTGCGCGGCCTGCCGCTGACGATGACGCGGGACAACCTGGCTGCGATGGTCAAGCTGTCGCGCGAGGCCGGCGCCAAGGTGCTGCTGCTGGGCATGCAGGTGCCGCCGAACTACGGCCGCAAGTACGGGGACGATTTCGCGGCATTGTTCGCGACCGTCGCCAAGCAGGGCGGCGCCGCGCTGGTGCCCTTCTTCCTCGAGGGCGTGGCCAACGCGGCGAACGCCGAGGCCATGTTCCAGGGCGACCGCATCCACCCGGTCGCGGCGGCGCACCCGGTGATGCTCGGCAACGTCTGGCCGGTGCTGGCGCCGCTGCTGCGCTGAGGCGCTTCAGCGCTCCTGCAGCGCGCGCCCGTTGCCTCGCGGCATGCGCTCGTCGAGCCGCTGGTCGGCCTGCGGTGGCCGCTGCCGCGCCTCGGGCCGGTCGTCGCGCCCGCCACCGTTGCCGCGGGTCTGCGCCGGGGTGGGCTGAATGCGCTCGATCCGCGGTGCCGGCGCGGGCTGCTGTGCCGGCTGCAGGCGCTGCACAGGCTGCTCCGGCCGCACGCGATCGAAGTTCTGGGCGGGCTGCACCGGGCGAACCGGCACGGGCCGCACCCCCGGGTTCGTCGAGACACCCGGCGCGGGGCGGGTCTGCGGGAGCGGTTTGGAGGCCTCGCGCAACGCGGGCCGAGCTGGCTCGCGCACGGCGGGGCCGTTGCCGGGCTCGTGGGGCACCACGGGTGCGGCGCGCACGCCCTCCGGCTGATCGCGGCGCAGGCCCGGGCTGCGCTGCTCGCGCACGGCGGGTGCCGGTGCAAGGCCGGGCGGGCGGATCACCGGCCCCTCGCGGCGCGGCGAGGGCGCTGCCACCGGCGGCGCAGCCACCACCGTGTCGCGCGACGGCCGGCTGGTGATCTCGCGCACCGCCGACGAGTCGCGCAGCGACGCCGCCGCCACCGGCTGGCGAGAGCTGAAGGTGCTGGTCGGCACCACCGTCACCGCGTGTGGGAACTTGCGGTTGCGGTAGTCGCGCTCGACCACCGCCTGCTGCGGGTTGTTGATGATCGTCGTGATGTTGGTGATGTTGGTGACGTGCGTGACGTTGACGTTGCGCACGTAGCCCGGGCTGACGCGGTAGGTCGGCACATAGACCTCGCGCGGCGCCAGCGGCACCCAGCCCACCGCCGAGCCGCCGCCCACGCTGATGCCGACCTGCAGCCGCGGCCCACCGATCCAGGCAACCAGCGCCGGCGCGTAGACCGGGCGGCGCACATAGGTGCCTGGCGACCAGCACCAGCTGCTGCCGACGTAGACCCAGCGGCCGTAGTGGAACGGCGCAAAGCCCCAGGGCGCGTCGTCGACCCAGGTCCAGCCCCAGGGCGCCACCCAGGCCCAGCGGCCGGTGGTGTACGGCGCCCAGCCCGGCGCGACCGCCCGCGGCACCCACAGCGCGCCGTACTCGGGGTTCTGCTGCCAGTGGCCGTGGCGGTCGAGGTCCTCGATGCCCGTCATCTCCGGTGACACATAGCGGCTGGAAATGCTGCGGTCGTCGGCGCGGTCGCGCTCGGCCACCCAGGCCGCGAAGCCGTCGCGCACCGGCTCGACGATGCTGTACTGCGGCACGTTGGCGCCATCCATCCAGAACTCCGCACGCTGGCCGGCATTGACCGACAGCGCGCTGCCCTGCGCCTCGTAGTAGGCCTGGCCGGTCTCGACGGTGACGAAGCTGGTCTCGTCCCGGCGGTCGAAGCGGTAGCGTCCGGTGCGCTGCACGGTGAAGCGGCCTTCGCCGGTGTGCAGTTCGAAGCCGCGCGCCTGTTCACTGCTGCGCAGGCGCGCCGCCACACTGCCGCCATGCAACTGCAGCGACAGGTTGTCGTCGTCCAGGCGCAGCACCTCGATCTCGCTGCCGCCGTCCAGGCGCAGCGTCGTCGAGCCCAGATGCACCTCGGTGCGGCCGTTGCCATCGGTGGCGAGGCGGTCGCCGCTGGTCAGCGGCCGGTTGCGCTCGGCGGCGATCCACTCGCCCTCTTCCGGGTGGAACAGCCAGACGGTGCCCTGCACCTCGGCGATGCGGCCGGCCCGGCCGGGCGGATCGACCGCCTCGTCCTGACGCTGCGAGGGCACGGGCGCGGCCACGGCGGACGCAGCGTGCAGCAACGGGAAGGCACAGGCAATGGCCAGCGCCATCGTGCCGAGCAGTTGGATTCGGGGGCTTTGCATGGTGTTGCCTCTTGTGGTCTTGACCCCGGCAGGCCGCGAAAGTTGCGAGCCGCCGGTACCTCAGCAACGCGCCCGGCAGGCCGACCGACGACGGCGGCGCCGGGGGCGACACACAGCTTTACAAAGCCGCAGCCTTCAGTCGTCTTCCGCGCCGCCGAGGTCCGGGAACAGCACGCTGGTGTAGCCGAATCGGCTGAAGTCGCGCACCCGCATCGGGTAGAGCTTGCCGATCAGGTGATCGCACTCATGCTGCACGACGCGGGCGTGGAAACCGTCGGCCTCACGCTCGATCGGCTTGCCGAAGGGGTCGACCCCGCGGTAGCGGATCTTCGCAAAGCGCGGCACCACACCACGCAGGCCGGGCACCGACAGGCAGCCCTCCCAGTCCTCGACCTCGTCGTCCGACAGCGGCTCGATCGACGGGTTGAGCAGCACCGTCTCGGGCACCGGCTCGCGGCCGGGGTAGCGGCGGTTGGTGCTGAAGCCGAAGATCACCACGGCCAGGTCGACGCCGATCTGCGGCGCCGCCAGCCCGGCGCCCTCGACGGCGCGCATGGTCTCGAACATGTCGGCAATCAGCGCGTGCAGCTCGGGTGTGTCGAACTGCTGAACCGGTCTGGCGACGCGCAGCAGCCGCGCATCACCCATCTTCAGACTGTCGCGAACGCTCATGCCGCCATCGTAGCGAAGGCCGCGATGACCTCCGGCGGCGCCTGCACCAGCTCGATCAGCACCCCCTCCCCGCCGACCGGGAACTCCTCGTTGCCCCTGGGATGCAGGAAGCAGATGTCGTGGCCGGACGCGCCGCGGCGGATGCCACCCGGCGCGAAACGCACGCCGTTGGCGCTCAACCACTCCACCGCCTTCGGCAGGTCGTCGATCCACAGGCCGACGTGGTTCAGTGGCGTGGCGTGCACGGCCGGCTTCTTGTCCGGATCCATCGGCTGCATCAGGTCGATCTCGACCGCCAGGGGCCCGGTGCCCAGGGTGCAGATGTCTTCGTCGACGTTCTCGCGCTCGGAACGGAAAGTGCCGGTCACCTCCAGCCCGAGCTTGTCGACCCACAGCGTTTTCAGGCGGTTCTTGTCGGCGCCGCCGATGGCGACCTGCTGGATGCCGAGTACCTTGAAAGGCCGATTCATCACTGGAACTCCATGATGATCTGGTCGACCGCCAGGCTCTCGCCCTTGCTCGCCGACACCTTGGCGACCACGCCGTCCTGCTGCGCGACGAGGATGTTCTCCATCTTCATCGCCTCGATGACGGCGAGCTTCTCGCCGGCCAGCACCTTCTGGCCCGGCTGCACCGCGACATCGACCAGCAGGCCCGGCATCGGCGAGAGCAGGAACTTCGACAGGTCCGGTGGCGCCTTGAACGGCATCAGCGCGTAGAGCTCGGCGGCGCGCGGCGACATCACCCGGGTGCGCACGCTGCGACCGTTGTGGCTGATGCGGAAGTCCAGTCCGCTGCGTTCGACCTGCGCGCAGAACGGCTCGCCGTCGCACTCGCCGTGCATCGCCACGTCGCGCAGCGAACCGTGCAGCGTGATCGCATGCGTGCGGCCGCCGATCTCGACCTGGCTGCACGCCCCGTCGGCGCGCAGCCGCACCGGCGTCGCGCTGCGCTGGCCGTCCTCGCCGATCGCGACGACGACGAAGTCCTCGCCGATCGCCATCTCGTGGCCGCGCAACTGGCCGGTCAGGCCCGAGGCGCGCTGCAGCGACAGTCGCTTGACGGCGGTGGCCAGCGCGAGCAGGAAGTCCGGGCTGTCGTGCGGCACCGCATCGGCCGAGAAGCCCTTCGGGTACTGCTCGGCGATGAAGCCGGTGTTGAAGTCGCCGGAGACGAAGCGCGGATGCGCCAGCAGCGCCGACTGGAACGGGATGTTGCTCGAGATGCCGCGGATCACGAAGGCGTTGAGCGCCTCGCGCATCTTGCGGATCGCGTCGTCACGGTCGAGGCCGTGCACGATCAGCTTGGCGATCATCGAGTCGTAGTACATCGGGATCTCGCCGCCCTCGTAGACGCCGGTGTCGACGCGCACGCCGCCGCCCTCCGGCACCGGCATCGCTGATTCCATCGTCTGCGCGGGCGGCTGGTAGCGCACCAGCCGGCCGGTCGAGGGCAGGAAGTTGCGGAACGGATCCTCGGCGTTGATGCGGCACTCCATCGCCCAGCCGCGGCGCGGGATCTGCGCCTGCGTGAAGCCGAGCTTCTCGCCGGCGGCAACGCGGATCATCTGCTCGACCAGGTCGAGCCCCGTGATGCATTCGGTGACCGGGTGCTCCACCTGCAGCCGGGTGTTCATCTCGAGGAAGTAGAAGCTCTGATCCTTGCCGACCACGAACTCCACCGTGCCGGCGCTCTGGTACTTCACCGCCTTGGCCAGCGCCACGGCCTGCTCGCCCATCGCCTTGCGCGTCGCCTCGCTGATGAAGGGCGACGGCGCCTCCTCGATCACCTTCTGGTGGCGGCGCTGGATCGAGCACTCGCGCTCGTGCAGGTAGACCACGTTGCCATGCGCGTCGCCGAGCACCTGGATCTCGATGTGGCGCGGCTGCTCGACGAACTTCTCGATGAACACGCGGTCGTCGCCGAAGCTGTTCTTCGCCTCGTTGCGGCAGGAGCTGAAGCCCTCGAAGGCCTCCTTGTCGTTGAAGGCCACGCGCAGGCCCTTGCCGCCGCCGCCGGCGCTGGCCTTGATCATCACCGGGTAGCCGATGTCGCGGGCGATCTTCACCGCCGACTCGGGCGACTCGATCACGTCGTTGTAGCCCGGGATGGTGTTGACCTTCGCCTCGTTGGCCAGCTTCTTCGAGGCGATCTTGTCGCCCATCGCGGCAATGCTGTAGTGCTTCGGGCCGATGAAGACCAGGCCCTCTTCCTCGACGCGGCGCGCGAAGTCCTCGTTCTCGGACAGGAAGCCGTAGCCGGGGTGGATGGCCTGCGCGCCGGTCTGCTTCGCGGCGGCGATGATCTTGTCGGCGACCAGGTAGCTCTCGCGGCTGGGTGCCGGGCCGAGGAACACCGCTTCGTCGGCGATCTCGACATGGCGCGCGTCGCGGTCAGCCTCGGAGTAGACGGCGACGGTGGCGATGCCCATCTTGCGCGCCGTCTTGATGACGCGGCAGGCGATCTCGCCGCGGTTGGCAATCAGGATCTTCTTGAACATGGTGTGCGTCTCCTCCACGCTCAAAGGGGAATGTTGCCGTGCTTGCGCCACGGGTTGTCGAGCTTCTTGTCGCGCAGCATCACCAGGCTGCGGCAGATGCGCTTGCGCGTCTCGTGCGGCTGGATCACGTCGTCGATGTAGCCGCGTGCACCGGCCACGAAGGGGTTGGCGAAGCGGGCCTTGTACTCGGCCTCCTTGGCGGCCAGCTTGGCCGGGTCGCCCTTGTCCTCGCGGAAGATGATCTCCACCGCGCCCTTGGCGCCCATCACCGCGATCTCGGCGTTCGGCCAGGCGAAGTTGACGTCGCCGCGCAGGTGCTTGGAGCTCATCACGTCGTAGGCGCCGCCGTAGGCCTTGCGCGTGATCACGGTGATCTTCGGCACCGTGCACTCGGCATAGGCATAGAGCAGCTTGGCGCCGTGCTTGATGATGCCGCCGTACTCCTGGCTGGTGCCGGGCATGAAGCCGGGCACGTCGACGAAGGTGAGCACCGGGATGCCGAAGGCGTCGCAGAAGCGCACGAAGCGGGCTGCCTTGATCGAGCTCTTGATGTCCAGGCAGCCGGCCAGCACCAGCGGCTGGTTGGCGACGATGCCCACCGGCTGGCCGTCCATGCGTGCGAAGCCGATGACGATGTTCTTCGCATAGTCGGGCTGCAGCTCGAAGAAGTCGCCGTCGTCGACCGTCTTGACGATCAGCTCCTTCATGTCGTACGGCTTGTTCGGGTTGTCGGGCACCAGCGTGTCCAGCGACAGGTCGATGCGCTCGGCGGCGTCGCCGCCGCGGCGGATCGGCGGCTTCTCGCGGTTGTTCAGCGGCAGGTAGTTGAAGAAGCGGCGCAGCATCAGCAGCGCGTCGACGTCGTTGTCGAAGGCCAGGTCGGCCACGCCGCTGCGGCCGGTGTGCGTGCCGGCGCCGCCGAGCTCCTCGGCGCTGACCTCCTCGTGCGTCACCGTCTTCACCACCTCGGGGCCGGTGACGAACATGTAGCTGCTGTCCTTCACCATGAAGATGAAGTCGGTCATCGCCGGCGAGTAGACCGCGCCGCCGGCACAAGGCCCCATGATCATGCTGATCTGCGGCACCACGCCGCTGGCCATCACGTTGCGCTGGAACACCTCGGCATAGCCGCCGAGCGAGGCCACGCCCTCCTGGATGCGGGCGCCGCCCGAGTCGTTCAGGCCGATCACCGGCGCGCCGACCTTCATCGCCTGGTCCATCACCTTGCAGATCTTCTCGGCGTGCGCCTCGGAGAGTGCGCCGCCGAAGACGGTGAAGTCCTGGCTGAAGACGAACACCAGGCGGCCGTTGATCATGCCGTAGCCGGTGACCACGCCGTCTCCCGGCACCTTCTGCTCCTGCATGCCGAAGTCGTGGCAGCGGTGCTCGACGAACATGTCCCACTCTTCGAAGGTGCCCTCGTCGAGCAGCAGCTCGAGGCGTTCTCGCGCCGTGAGCTTGCCCTTGCCGTGCTGCGCGGCGATGCGTTTCTCGCCGCCGCCCAGGCGCGCCTTGGCGCGTTTGTCCTCGAGCTGCTGGATGATGTCGTGCATGGTGTGGTGCCTCCTCAGGGCTTCGGATTCTCGAAAAGCTGCAGCAGCGCGCGCGCGGCGGCCGATGGCGCGATGCGTGCGTCGCTCACCTCGCGCAGCGTGCCGGGCAGCGCGGCGCGCACCGCAGGGTGGTGTTCGAAATCGGCGCGCAGCCGGGCGTGGACGATGTCCCACATCCAGGCCAGCGACTGCTGGCGGCGCCGCACATCGAACTCGCCGCTGGCGCGGCGCCGTTCATGGAAGGTGGTGACGGCGGCCCAGAAGGCATCGACACCCAGCGCCTTCAGCGCGCTGAGCTGCATCACCTGGGGCTGCCAGCGCTGCCCGGCATGGGCCGGGTTGCCGTGGAAGTTGAAGACCCGCAGTGCCGAGGTGATCTGCGCCTGGGCGCGGGTGGCGGCGGCGGCGTCGAGGTCGGCCTTGTTGATGACGACCAGATCCGCCAGCTCCATCACGCCCTTCTTGATCGCCTGCAGGTCGTCGCCGGCATTGGGCAGTTGCAGCAGCACGAACATGTCGGTCATGCTGGCCACTGCGGTCTCGCTCTGGCCCACGCCGACGGTCTCGACGATCACCACGTCGTAGCCGGCCGCTTCGCAGACCAGCATGGCCTCGCGCGTCTTCTCGGCCACGCCGCCGAGCGTGCCGCTGGCCGGGCTGGGGCGGATGTAGGCAGCGTCGTTGACCGAGAGCTGCTCCATGCGCGTCTTGTCGCCGAGGATGGAACCGCCGGAGACGGACGAGGACGGGTCGATCGCCAGCACGGCGACGCGGTGGCCCTTGGCGATCAGGAACAGGCCGAGCGCCTCGATGAAGGTCGACTTGCCGACGCCGGGCACACCCGAGATGCCCAGGCGGATCGCCTGCCCGGTGCGCGGCAGCAGCGCATTGAGCAGCGCATCGGCGCGCGCGCGGTGGTCGGCGCGCGTCGATTCGAGCAGCGTGATGGCCTTGGCGAGCGCACGCCGCTCGCTGCGGCACACGCCGTCCATCAGGGCCTGATCGGTGGCCAGCAGGCTCACGAGTCTCAGGCCTTCTTCGCGGTGTTGGCCTTGATCTGCTCGAGCACGTCCTTCGCGCTCGCCGGGATCGGCGTGCCCGGGCCATAGATGCCCTTCACGCCGGCCTCGTAGAGGAAGTCGTAGTCCTGGCGCGGGATCACGCCGCCGACGAAGACGATGATGTCGTCGGCGCCCTGATTCCTGAGGCTGTCGATGATCGCCGGCACCAGTGTCTTGTGGCCGGCGGCGAGCGTCGAGACGCCGACCGCGTGCACGTCGTTCTCGATCGCCTGGCGCGCGCATTCCTCGGCGGTCTGGAACAACGGCCCCATGTCGACGTCGAAGCCGAGGTCGGCGAAAGCGGTGGCGACCACCTTGGCGCCGCGGTCGTGGCCGTCCTGGCCGAGCTTGGCGATCATCACGCGCGGGCGGCGGCCCTGTGCTTCGGCGAAAGCGGCGATCTCGGCCTTCAGCTGGTCCCAGCCCTCGGCACTGTCGTAGGCAGTTGCGTACACACCGGTCACCTTCTGCGTATCGGCGCGGTGGCGCCCCCAGGCCTTTTCCAAGGCGTCCGACACCTCGCCCACCGTCGCCCGCAGGCGCACCGCCTGGATGCTCAGGTCGAGCAAGTTTCCTTGTCCAGTCTCGGCACAGGCGGTCAGCGCGTCAAGCGCTGCCGCCACCTTCTTGCCGTCCCGCTTCGCACGCAGGGCGTTCAGGCGCTGGACCTGGTTCTCGCGCACCGCGTGGTTGTCTACCTCCAGGATCTCGATCGGATCTTCCTTGGCCAGCTTGTACTTGTTGACGCCGACGATCACGTCGCGACCCGAGTCGATGCGCGCCTGCTTCTCGGCCGCGCTGGCCTCGATCTTCAGCTTGGCCCAGCCGGAATCGACCGCCTTGACCATGCCGCCCATCGCATCGACTTCCTCGATGATCGTCCAGGCGGCGTCGGCCATGTCCTGCGTCAGCTTCTCCATCATGTAGCTGCCGGCCCAGGGGTCGACGACGTTGGTGATGTGCGTCTCTTCCTGGATGATCAGCTGCGTGTTTCGGGCGATGCGGGCGCTGAACTCGGTGGGCAGCGCGATCGCTTCGTCCAGCGCATTGGTGTGCAGGCTCTGCGTGCCGCCGAACACTGCGGCCATCGCCTCGATGGTGGTGCGAACGACGTTGTTGTACGGGTCCTGCTCGGTCAGGCTCCAGCCCGAGGTCTGGCAGTGCGTGCGCAGCATCAGGCTCTTCGGGTTCTTCGGATTGAACTCCTTCATGATCTTCCACCACAGCAGCCGCGCGGCGCGCATCTTGGCCACTTCCAGATAGAAGTTCATGCCGATGGCCCAGAAAAAGGAGAGGCGCCCGGCGAACTCGTCGACGTCCAGCCCCTTGGCCAGCGCCGTCTTCACGTACTCCTTGCCGTCGGCCAGCGTGAAGGCGAGCTCCAGCGCCTGGTTCGCGCCCGCCTCCTGCATGTGGTAGCCGGAGATCGAGATCGAGTTGAACTTCGGCATCTTCTTCGCCGTGTACTCGATGATGTCGCCGATGATCCGCATGCTCGGCTCGGGCGGGTAGATGTAGGTGTTGCGGACCATGAACTCCTTGAGGATGTCGTTCTGGATGGTCCCGCTCAGCTTCTCCTGCGCGACGCCCTGCTCCTCCGCCGCCACCACGTAGCCGGCCAGCACCGGCAGCACCGCGCCGTTCATCGTCATCGACACGCTGACCTTGTCGAGCGGAATGCCGTCGAACAGGATCTTCATGTCTTCCACCGAATCGATCGCCACGCCGGCCTTGCCGACATCGCCGGTCACGCGCGGGTGGTCGCTGTCGTAGCCGCGGTGGGTGGCCAGGTCGAAGGCGACGCTGACGCCCTGCCCGCCGGCGGCCAGCGCCTTGCGGTAGAAGTCGTTGGAGGCTTCCGCGGTGGAGAAGCCGGCGTACTGGCGGATGGTCCACGGCCGCACGGCGTACATCGTCGCCTGCGGGCCGCGCACGAAGGGTGCGAAACCGGGCAGCGTGTCGGCATGCGGCAGGCCCTGCACATCGGCCGCGGTGTAGACCGGCTTGACCGTGATGCCCTCGGGCGTGACCCAGTTCAGCGCCTCGACGTTGCCGCCCGGGGCCGACTTGGCGGCAGCCTTCAGCCATTGCGCCATGCCGTCGGACGCGCGTACGGGATCGTTGGACATGCTGTTCTCCTCTTCGGGCTCACCGCCCGTCACACCCGGCGCAAAACGTGGGGTGGACGGCCGCAGCGCTTGTAGCCATAATTCAAAATTGAATTATATCTTCGCCGGTTTCGCTTTCACGCAACTTTCACGATGGCTGCACCGCGCAACGAGAGCCTCGCTCCGCCCAAGCCCCGTGCCGGCCGGCTGGGCGAGCGTGCGCTCTACGAGCAGGTGGCCGAGCAGTTGCGCTCGCGCATCCTCGCCCATTCGCTGGCGCCGGGCAGCTGGATCGACGAGCAGGCGCTGACCGCCGAGTACGGCATCAGCCGCACGCCGCTGCGCGAGGCGCTCAAGGTGCTCGCCGCCGAGGGCCTGGTGACGATGAAGCTGCGCCGCGGCGCCTACGTCACCGAGGTGTCGGCGCGTGACCTCGCCGAGGTCTTCCACCTGCTCGCGCTGCTGGAGAGCGATGCCGCACGGGTCGCCGCGCAGAAAGCCACGCCGGTGGAACTGGCGGAGTTGCTGGCCATCCACGACGAGCTGGAGAACGCACTCGACGACCGCGAGCGCTTCTTCGCCGCCAACGAGCGCTTCCATATGCGGCTGCTGGAGATCGCCGACAACCGCTGGCGCATCCAGATGGTGGCCGACCTGCGCAAGGTGATGAAGCTCAACCGAGCGCAGTCGCTGCTCAAGCAGGGCCGGCTGGAGGCGTCGCTGAAGGAACATCGCCAGATCATGGCGGCGCTGAAGGCGCGCAACGCCGAGCGCGTGCAGGCGCTGATGCAGCACCACCTCGAGGCCGGGCGCGAGGCGGCGACGCTGGCCTGAGCGGCCCGATTGACCCGACCGACCCGACAATGGCCGCATGTCGTCCTCCTGCCCCACCCTCGCCCTGATCGCCGCCGTCGCCCGCAACCTGGCCATCGGCAGGCATGGCGAACTGCTCTGGCACGAAAGCGAAGACCAGAAGCACTTCCGCCGCGTGACCATGGGCTGCCCGGTGATCATGGGCCGCAAGACCTGGGACTCGCTGCCCGCGCGCTTCCGCCCGCTGCCGGGCCGGCGCAACGTCGTCGTCACGCGCAATGCGGGCTGGCAGGCCGAGGGCGCGGAGCGCGCCGGCTCGCTCGATGAAGCGCTCGCACTGTGCACCGGCACCGCCAAGGTGTTCGTCATCGGCGGCGCCGAACTCTACGCGCTGGCCCTGCCGCACGCCGATCAGCTCGAACTCACCGAGATCGATGCCACGTTCGACGGCGACGTCTTCTTCCCCGACTGGCCGCGCGCGCAGTTCCGCCTGGCCTCGTCCGAAGCGCGCACCAGCGCCGACGGCCTCGGCTACCGCTTCAATCGCTACGAGCGCATCGGCGACCCTCGCCGATAACCACGGCACCGCGTGCGGTATCGCGCCTGCTCGTGCGCCGCGGCAGCGGCCCCGCCATCATGCGCAGCCGTCGCATCCGTCCGTCCCCGGGAGAGTCGTCATGCTCCAACGCCGCCTGCTGCTCGGTGCAGCCCTCGCCTCGCCCTGGGCCCGTGCCGCGGGCGAGGACGCCGAGGCCTTGCTGCGCCGCGGCGGCGTGGTGATCGCCTTCCGCCACGCGCTCGCGCCCGGCACCTTCGACCCGCCGGGCTTTCGCGTCGGCGACTGCAGCACGCAGCGCAACCTCAACGACGAAGGCCGCGCACAGGCACGGCGTATCGGCGAGTGGTTCGCCCAGCGTTCGCTGAAGCCCGAGCGTGTGCTGTCCAGCCCCTGGTGCCGCTGCGTCGACACCGCCACGCTGGCCTTCGGCGCGCCGCAGGTCGATGCCACGCTCGGCTCGCCGCGCGGCTACTCGGAAGCCACCAGCGCCGAGTCGCTGCGCGCGCTGCGCCGCTCGCTGGCGGCCGCGTCGTCGCGCAGCGGCCGCTTCGAGGTCTGGGTGACGCACATGTTCGTGCTCTCGGCGCTGGTCGGGCAAGGCAGCAGTTCGGGCGAAGGGCTGGTGCTGCGAGCCCGTACCACAGGCGCGGCCAAGGGCGAGATCGAGGTGCTGGCGCGGTTGGCGATTGCTTGAAGGAGAGCCAGGCGCGCGCGCCGGGGGCCTAGAATCCGCGCCCTCTGCATGACCGAACCCATCCCGCTCGCCACCGCCCCGCACAAGGCCACCCTCTCGGCCATGCTGCGCGCGCTGGCCGACGACGACGGCCGCGATCGCATTGCCGTGGCCGACCTGCTCGAGGCGCTGGGCGACCGCGCCATCGCCGCACTGCTGTTCGTCTTTGCCTTGCCCAACGTGCTGCCGGTGCCGCCCGGCACCTCGGCCGTGCTCGGTGCGCCACTGCTCTTCCTGGCCGCCCAGATGGCCTTCAACATGAAGGCCTGGCTGCCCAAGGTGATTGCCGGCCGCTCGGTGGCGCGCACCGACTTCGCCAACATGATCGAGCGCGTCGCGCCGTGGCTGGAGCGCGCCGAGAAGCTGATGAAGCCACGCCTCACGCCGCTGGCCATCGGTGCGATGGAGTCGGTGGTGGGCGCGGTGTGCCTGCTGATGTCGCTGGTGCTGTTCCTGCCGATCCCGCTGGGCAACATGCTGCCGGCGCTGGCGATCTGCCTGCTGGCCATGGGCATCCTCGAGCGCGACGGTCTCTGGGTGCTGGCCGGCCTGGCTGCCGCCGTTGCGGCCGGCGCGCTCGTCTCGGGCGTGGTGTGGGCCGCAGTGAAGGCGGCGATCTACTTCGTCACCCAGGTGCTGCAGTGAGCGTCACGCGCCGCGCCGGTGCCGGCGCGTGAACACGAGCACCAGCAGCACGACGGCGATGGCGCTGTAGTTCGCCAACTGGAACCCGGGCGTGTTCCAGGCCAGGCCGTCGAATCCGCGCTGCGTGAGCGGGTACAGCACCGGCACGGGATAGAAGTCCGCCGAGTGGGTGAAGACGTCGATCACGATGTGCGACCACCAGCCCAGCAGCGGCACCAGCAGCCAGCGCCCCCAGCGCAGCACCAGCAGCGTGGCCACGCCGGCGATCACGGCGCTGTGCAGGATGCAGTGCAGGTGGTGCGCCAGCAGCGCCACCCAGGGCGCGAGAACCGGTTCGGTCCCCGGCGTGGCGAACGTGTAGTCGAGCAGCGTCTGCAAGCCGCCTCCACCGGCCACCAGCGGCAGCAGGTGCGCCAGGTCGGGCAGCACCGCCATGCCCAGCGTGGCCAGCGCGACGCCTCGCGGGATCGGCATGCGGCGGCGCGCCGCGGTGAGGCCGATGCCTGCCCAGAGTGCGTGCGCAAAGGTGTCCATCGCAGCTGTGGGCGCGCTGCCCGGGTCAGGGCGTTCCCTGGATCTCGGTGACGACGTAGCTGCCGCCGTCCTTGACGGCCTTGAACTTCACCTTGTCGCCGGCTTTCAGCTTGTCGAGCATCGCCCTGTCCCTGACCACGAAGACCATGGTCATCGGCGGCATGTCCAGGTTCTTGATCTCGCCGTGCTTGAGCGTGAGCTTGCCGGCGTCCTTGTCGACCTTGCGCACCTCGGCGTCGGTCATGTCTTCGGCACGCACGGCGCCGGTGGCGACGGCGAGGCTGATCGCGAACAGGGAAAGGGTCTTCTTCATCGTCGTCCTTCGGGTCTTCAACGGTAGGAACTGAACACGCGGGTGCTGCCATCCATGGCGATCAGCAGCACGTCGTAGGGATCCTTGCGGGCGCCGTACTCGGGGCCGTCCATGCCCGGCGAGCCGACCGGCATGCCCGGCACCGTCAGGCCGATCGCATCGGGCTTCTCCTTGAGCAGGCGCTGCACGTCCTTCGCCGGCACATGGCCTTCGATGGCATAGCGGCCGACCAGCGCGGTGTGGCAGGAGCCGAGCGCCATCGGCACCTTCAACCGCTGGCGCATCGCGGTGTTGCCGACCTCGTGCACGGTGAAGCGGAAGCCGCTCTTTTCCATGTGCGCGATCCAGTCCTTGCAGCAGCCGCAGGTCGGGCTCTTCCAGACCTCGGCGTGGATCGCCGGGGCCTGCGCGGCGGCCCAGGCCGGTGCGGCCAGTGCGGCTAGGCCGGCCATCGTGAAGCGGCGGCGTGGGTTGGGGTTCTTCATGTCATTGGCTCCGGTGGGTGGCGGGCGCCACGACGATCGTGCCCACCATGCCGGCCTGGTAGTGGCCGGCGATCAGGCAGGCGAAGTCGAACTCGCCTGCGCGGTTGAAAGTCCAGACGATCTCGCCGGTCTGGCCCGGCGGAACGTGGGCCATGTAGGGCTCGTCGTGCTCCATGTCCGGGAACTTCGCCATCAGCGCGGCGTGCTCGTCGAGTTCCTGTTTCGTGCCGATGACGAACTCGTGCATCACCTGGCCGCGGTTGCGGATCACGAAGCGCAGCGTCTCACCCTGCCGCACCTCGATGCGCGCCGGCGTGAAGCGCATGTTGTCGCCCATGCCGACCTCGACGCTGCGCCGCGCCGCCCGGCGATCACCGGCGATGCCCCATGGCTTCTGCTCCTTGACCACCGCGGCCGGCTTCTTTGCATGGTCCTGTTCGCCGTGCGCCCGCGCGGACGTCGATGTGGCTGCGATCAGCAGCAGCGCGAGAAGTTTCGATGCCCTCATAAGCGTTTGTCCTCGATCAATGCGTGCCATGCCCGCCCGCGGGTTTGCGTGCCTTCACCTCGACGTCGCGCGCCGGCCGGGCCAGCGATGGCATCGAGCCGCCGCCTTCCGACTGGAAGCGCGCCGGGTCGGGCAGCGCGCCAGCGAACTCGTAGGCCACGGTGCCCGGCGGATGCTTGAACCAGCCGGGGTCGGCGTAGTCGCCGCGCTTCTGCTCCTTGCGCACCTTGAGCACGCTGAACATGCCGCCCATGCCGACGGCACCGAACGGCCCCTGGCCGGTCATCATCGCGGCGGTGTTGTCGGGCAAGGGCATCTCCATCTCGGTCATGTCCTTCATGCCGCGCTCGCCCATCACCATGTAGTCGGGGATCAGGTTGGTGATCTGCCGCGCCACCTGGCTGTGGTCGACGCCGATCATCGTCGGCACGCCGTGACCCATCGCGTTCATCGTGTGGTGGCTCTTGTGGCAGTGGAAGGCCCAGTCGCCCTCCTCGTCGGCGATGAACTCGAGCTGGCGCATCTGCCCGACGGCGATGTCGGTCGTCACCTCGTACCAGCGCGTGCCCTTGGGCGTCGGCCCGCCGTCGGTGCCGGTGACGAGGAACTCGTGGCCGTGCAGGTGGATCGGGTGGTTGGTCATCGTCAGGTTGCCGATGCGCAGGCGCACCTTGTCCCTGTGGCGCACGTTCAGGCTGTCGATGCCCGGGAAGATGCGGCTGTTCCAGGCCCACAGGTTGAAGTCGAGCATCGTCATCACCTTGGGCGTGTAGCTGCCCGGGTCGATGTCGAAGGCATTGAGCAGGAAGCAGAAGTCGCGGTCGACCTCGTCGATCAGCGGGTGTTTCGCCTTCGGATGCGTGATCCACAGGCCGTACATGCCCATCGCCATCTGCACCATCTCGTCGGCGTGCGGGTGGTACATGAAGGTGCCGGGGCGGCGCGCGACGAACTCGTAGACGAAGGTCTTGCCCGGCGGGATGCCGGGCTGCGTCAGCCCGGTGACGCCATCCATGCCGTTGGGCAGGCGCTGGCCGTGCCAATGCACGCTGTGCAGTTCGCCGAGCTTGTTGGTGACGAAGATGCGCACACGATCGCCCTCCACCACCTCGATCGTCGGCCCCGGGCTCTGGCCGTTGTAGCCCCACAGGTGCGCCTTGAAACCGGGCGCCATCTCGCGCACCACCGGCTCGGCGACGAGGTGGAGCTCCTTGACGCCCTGGTTCATGCGCCAGGGCAGCGTCCAGCCGTTGAGCGTGACCACCGGGTTGTAGGGCCGGCCGGTGCTCGGCACCAGCGGTGGCATGGTGTCGGGCTTGCTCTGCAGCACCGGCTCGGGCAGCGCGGCCATCGCGACCCGGCTGACGCTGGCGGCACTCGCCGCCGCGGTGATCGCGCCGGCCCCGGAGAGAAAGTTGCGTCGGGAAACCATGTGTTGGTCCTGAAGGTCAGTGGCCCGTGCCGCCGGACTCGGCCGGGGCGGTGGCGGACAGTGCAGTGGCCGCGGCGAGGCCGGGCTTGCCGAGCAGCGCCATGTCGAGATCGGCCTGCGCGAGCCAGAAGTCGCGCAGCGCGTCGATCGATGCGTTGACGCTGGCGATCTGCACGCGCGCATCGGCCAGCAGTTCGAACACGCCGAACAGCATGCCGTTGTAGCGAAGCACGTTCTCCTCGGCGATGCGCTGGCGCAGCGGCACGAGTTCATCGCGGTGGTGCCGGGCAATGTCCCAGGCGCTGCGGTAGGCGCCGTAAGCCTCGCGCACCTCTGAGCGGGCGTTGATCGCCGTCTCGGCGGCCCGCGCCAGCGACTGCCGGTAGACGCTCTCGGCCTGCGCCACGCGCGATGTGCCCCAGTCGAACAGCGGCAGCTCGAAGCCGACTTCCCAGCCACGCTGCACCGGGGCTTCGTTCGAACTGTTGCGCATGTAGCCCAGCTCCAGCACGTTGACCACGCGCGTGCTGCGTGTCAGCCCGAGGTTCTTCGCCGTCTGCTCGGTGGCCAGGCGCGCGCCCTGCACGTCGAGCCGCTGCGCGATGGCGATGCGCTCGACGTCGGGCAGGTCCCTCGGCGCCGCCGGCAGGTCGGGCAGGCGCTCGGGCAGGCGGAAGGCGGTCTGCGCGCCCCACAGCCCGAGCAGGCGGATCAGCCGCTCTCGCGTGGCGCGCTGCGCCTGCTCGGCCTGCGCCAGGCCGAGCGCGGCCTCGGCGTAGAACGATTGCTCGCGCGCCTGCTGCAGCTTGTTGAAGTTGCCGACCTGCGCCATGCGCCGCGCCAGTTCGGCGCTGGCCTGCGCGGCCTGCATCACCTGCAGGCGGTAGCGCATCGACTCCTGCGCAGCCACCGCCTGCACCCAGGCCTTGCGCGTGTCGGCGGCCAGGCTCAGCACCGCCATCGCCGCCGTGCCTTGCACCTGCGCGAAGCGGCGCGCTTCGACCTGGCGGCGCATCGGCATCGTCAGCAACCCTGCCAGATCGAAGTGAACGCCGCGCTCCCACTCGACCTCGTCGCCGCGGGTCAGGCGGCCGAACGAGAAGCCGGGGTTGGGCAGTCGGCCGGCGCGCACCAGCTCGGCCTCGCCGATGCCGAGCTCGAAGTAGGAGGCCTGCAGGCCGGGGTTGTTGAGCAGCGCGAGTTGCACGGCCGCCTCGATGTCCAGAGGCTCGGCGAGCAGCTGATTCACACGACGGGCGATGGCCTCGCGGTCGGCATCGCTGCGGGCCCAGCGAACTTCCTTGCCGAGGTGCTGCTGCGCCGCCTGCTCGACGCTGCCAAAGCCGCCGTCGTCGGAGAAGGAGGCGCAGCCGCCGAGCAGGGCCAGCGCCGCCACGGCGACCCAGCGTCGGGATCCGGATGAAAGCAGTGGCATGGCCGGCCTCAATGCTTGTGGCCGGCAGCCGTCGGCGCCGACGCCTTGGCGGCGGGGGCGACCGGCGCGGCCGCTTCACGCGCGTAGGCCCGCCAGCCGCCGATGCGATTGACCTGCTCGTTGGCGTCCTTCCACGAGCCGACGCGCAGTTCCCCAGCGCCGCGGTAGCTCGTCAGGCTCGAGCGATGAACGGCCGCCGGCACCGCAGCCTGCGGGTCGAGTGGATCGGCCGGCGCACGGGGTGGCCCGGCCCATGCCAATGGAATGGCCGTGAAGGCTGCGGCCAGCGCGCCGCGGCGGATGAAGGTGAACATGGACGTCCTCGCAGGGAACACATCGAGCCGCCCGCAGGTGCGGACGGGCGCAGCTCCAGCCGGCCAGCGCGACGCGCCGGTGGCTCAGGCGAGAACGGTTCGGGGTGGTCGTTCGAGGCCGTCGGTCAGGAAGGCAACGATGCCCGCCTCCGGCGCCGACGGCTGCAACCCATCCGCTGGCAGCCCGGGCAGTTCCATCGCGCTCACCGGCAGGCCGAGCGCCACGCAGCAGGCCGCGCAGGCACTGCACTTGAAGGCGCCAGTCTTGGCGGCCGGATCCGGCATGGGGTGGTCGAGCGCCTCGGCCTGGACATCAACATCGACCGCGGCAGCGTGATGGTGATCGCCGTGCCCGAGGTCATGGGCCTCCATCACCTGCATGCGCTCGTGCATCGGCGCGCAATGCTGCGCGCCAGTGGCAGCGAAGCCCTGCAACGGCAGGGCCACGGCCATCAGCCACAGCAACAGGATACGGAACACCGACCGCATGGCCGCGACTGTAGCGCGAAGCCCGGCCGGGCGCGGCCGACAAAGATCAAGCCCCGGGTAGGATGTGTGGACGACCACCGCCACCCATCCCGCCGTGAAACTTGCAACGTGGAATGTCAACTCCCTGTCCGTGCGGCTGCCGCAGCTGCTCGACTGGCTGGCCGCCAACCCGGTCGATGCCATCGTGCTGCAGGAAACCAAGCTCACCGACGACAAGTTTCCGCAGGCCGAACTGGCGGCGGCCGGCTACCGCGCGCTGTGGTTCGGCCAGAAGACCTACAACGGTGTGGCGCTGCTCAGCCGCGCCGAGGCCGTCGACGCCGTTCGCAACATCCCCGGCTTCGACGACGAGCAGGCGCGGGTGATCGCCGGCACGGTGGGTGGTGTGCGCGTGATCGGTGCCTACTTTCCCAACGGCCAGGCGCCGGACAGCGACAAGTTCGTCTACAAGATGCGCTGGCTCGATGCGCTGCGAAGCTGGGTGGCGGCCGAGCTGGCCGCGCATCCGGAGCTCGTGCTGATGGGCGACTTCAACATCGCCCCGGAAGACCGTGATGTCTACGACCCGGTCGCCTGGGCCGGGCAGATCCACTGCACACCACAGGAACGCGAGCATTTCCAGCAGTTGATCGGGCTCGGCCTGCACGACGCCTTCCGCCTCTTCGAGCAGCCACCGAAGAGCTGGAGCTGGTGGGACTACCGCAACCTCGCGTTCCGCAAGAACCAGGGCCTGCGCATCGACCACATCCTGGTCAGCGAGGCGCTGAAGCCGCGGGTCGCAGCGTGCGCCATCGACAAGCTGCCGCGGAAGAACGAAAGACCGAGCGACCACGCGCCGGTGATCATCGAATTGTCAGACTGAAGAAGCGTGGCGGGCCGAGTGCCGGGCCGCTCCCAAGCGGGCCCGCGCCAGCCCCGAGACGGGGCTGGCACTCCGGCCGTCCATGCCCGCGCAGTTGGGCATGGAGCCGCGGCGGACGAGGGGCTCCGTCCTCAATCGTCCAGATCCAGTTCCTGGATCTTGCGGGTGATGGTGTTGCGCCCGATGCCGAGCTTCTGCGCCGCCTCGATGCGGCGACCGCGGGTGATGTCGAGCGCCGTGTGGATCATGCGCGCCTCGAACTTGCGCGTCAGCGCATCCCACACCTCGGGCGCGCCGGCCTGAAGCATCTGGCGGGCCTCCTGTTCGAGCCCGGCCAGCCAGTCGCCACCGCTGGCCGCCAGCGCAGCCACAGGCGCAACCTCCAGCGGCACCGGCGGCATGGCCAGCGGCTCCACGGCCACGCCGCCGGCGGGCGCCGCCACCTCGGCCACCGGCGCCGCCACGCGGGCCGCGCCCTCGCTCATCAGCTCGGGCGGCAG